>JAGLUM010000204.1 GCA_023134755.1 Fidelibacterota bacterium
TCAGTCTTCCGATCTTTTTTTTCGCGTACATGAAGCCGAGTTATTTGCCGAACTATTAGCTGCCGGATCAGACAAAATAGCCGCAGCCATTGGGATGGCACGTCTGGTGCGACCGCTGGAACGAAGTATAACTTTCAATACAACCGGAAGCGTTAACGGTTATCTCGTTCAGAGCGCTGTTCTTGCTCTGCGCGGTGAAGAAATATGTTTTTACGTGCTGCGGGGAGCGGACGGTATGATCCGTCTTGCTTTTTTTATTCGTGACCAGGTTGTATATAAACGACGCAAAAATAAATCTAAACCCTGGATTTCAAATGCTTGTTATGAAGCATCCAAACTTGCCGCCCTGTTGCGCGCCAACAATTTTGTTGATACCCTGCCCGAACTAATCGGCGCTGACGACGAAGCGGAAGCCGCTCAATTTCTCGACGAAATAAAACAGAGTATCCTGCCTCCGGAGAAAGCGCCTTTGCGCGGCGAGCGTATTGTAACAGGGTTGAAAGCCTCACCGGGTCGTTCCGTCGGCAAAGCTCTTTTCGGAACGGAGGGGCGTAATCCGCAGGACTTCCCGGGATCAATATTGTTAGCTGCATCCATAAGGCCTGAAGATACAACTTTCCTTTATTACGCGGACGGGATTGTCTCCACTGGCGGCGGTATTCTGAGCCATGCCGGACTTATTGCCATGCAGTTCCACAAACCGGCGCTCATTATTTCGGGCAAGTGGCGGACCGATTCCGGCGATCAGAAAATTCTGATTTACAAATCGCTTGAATATAAGATACTACAGAAGAAGATAAACGATTTTAACGTGTGTATCCGAACCGATATTCACGAGAAAGAATACACCCTGCGGGAAGGCGATCTGCTCATTTTAGACGCCCTGGCCGGGAATATGCGTGTGCTTGGTCAGGAAAGGGACATCCGGGCTCTTCATGAAGGATTCCGTTTATACAGGGGCGCGAATGCGATGCTTGCTGCTGTCAAGAAAGAAAGGGAAATCCTGAATCTGCGCGGCAAGCGGCTGCGCGCCCGGCATCAGTTGGAAAATGTCCTGCGCCGCTGCTCTGATCCCATAACGGCAAGATACGCCATATTTGAAATCTTACTAAATGAGCCTGCCGC
>JAGLUM010000205.1 GCA_023134755.1 Fidelibacterota bacterium
GGCCTGACCGGAAAATTTTGGGCTCATCAAAACTATGATGTCAAACCGGACATCATCAGCTTTGGTAAAAAGACACAGGTCTGCGGTATTCTTGCCGGACCCCGTTTGGACGAAGTGAAAGACAATGTCTTTAAAGAATCCAGTCGTATAAATTCAACATGGGGCGGAAACCTTATTGATATGATCCGTTTCAAATACACTCTGGAAATTATTGAAAAAGAGAACCTGGTTGAAAATGCTTTTGTAATGGGAGATATTTTACTAGACGAATTGGAAGCAATTCAAAAAGAGTATCCTAAATTTGTCTCAAATGTACGCGGTAAAGGATTAATGTGTGCTTTCGATCTACCGGATGGCGCACAACGTGATGTATTCCTTGCCAAAATGTGGGAAAACAAGGTCATGATCCTTCTTTGCGGAGATAAATCCATGCGTTTCCGTCCGCATTTAAATGTAAGCGAAGACGAAATCAAGCAAGGATGTAAAATAATTCGCAATATATTAAGCGAAATGTAATAAGAACGTATAAATAACATTAAAAAAAGCACCTCTTCACAGGTGCTTTTTTGTTTTCTGATCTTTAATTTTGTGACATGATAAAATCGTGAATCAAAAAGCGTTACCGGTAACTGGTAACTAGTAACTGGTGACGGGTAACTGGTAAAGACCTGCCAGCTTGACCCGTCGTATCCGCCGGCTGGCGGAAGAAATCTCCATATTGGATATGTTTTTTAGTATTTTTCATGAAATAAAAGGATTTTAGTCTCATTTTTTTACAGTTAAGCCTATAATTTTAAGAAACTCTAATTTTTTGCAACAAATAAGGTCTTTATCAGTTGGATTTATACGCGATAATAAATATATTCGCAAAATTTGAAAAATTATATTTTTAAAAAACAGTATTTTTGAAAAGTGATATTATAGTATCGGAGGATCAAATGAAACGAATTGTTGTTTTCGTTGTTCTGCTTTGTGTCAGCCTGTCTGCACAGGTCAGCGTAACACAAACACAGACCCTTGAGCTGGGAACAACTGCCATGAGACCCGTCTTCAGTGCCGACGGCAATCAAATCCTATTTACATCATCAAATGGATTGTTCTATCATGACCTAAACATGAAACATTCTACACGTTTTGCTGATTCAGGTTATGATTACACCATGGATCACAAAGGCGCTATTCGCTTTCGGGTGGATACTTATGAAAACAAATTTAAATTGAATTCTATACATCTTTATCAGAGCGACACAAAAGCTACTGAAATAATCTTAGATAAAAAACGCCTTGATGTTCTCCCCGCAATTACAGATCACGGGATCTATTACGTTGAACAAAAACAAGTAAAAAATGATTTTGCCAAAGCAAATGCAATTTCAAAACCGGTTGCATTTGCATATGATCATGCTATTATGCTTTATTCTTATGGTACCACAAAAATAATGAAACCGGCTGGAGAAGATAAATTCTATATCTGGCCTTCTGTTTCACCGGATAACACGCAATTATGCTTTGTGGATCGCAATGACCTTTTTATTACCGATCTGGACGGTAACGTTCAATCTGTAATTAAAGAAGCGCGAGCACCCAAATGGTCACCGGACGGGAAATGGATCGCATTTATGCGTGACAGTGATGATGGACATACTTTTATATCATCGGAAATATATGTTGTTAGTAAAGACGGGAAAACCATTATTCAGTTAACCGACACCGACGATGTAATTGAGATGTCTCCCTCCTGGTCCCCGGATGGCAAGCAGATCATCTGTGAAGATGCTGTAAATGCTGAGTTGATCCTTTTAACGCTTGATATTAAATAAGGATAAAACATGAAACGCTTTTTTATCATATTTCTTTTTTTATTTACAATCCTTTCTGCTACGGATACAATAAATGTAAAAATTTACGTAAATGCAGGCCATGGTGGTCATGATTCCGGTGATCGCCCCCCCATCAATAATGCCGGGTATTTTGAGGCTGAAGGAAATCTTACCCGTGCGCTGGTCGTGGAAACAATTTTGAAAAACACTCCCATTTGGGAAATCAATGATACAACAAAAGTACGATTTACTGTTGTTATGTCACGCCGCCACAATCGTTCTTCGGATGGCGTCGCCCTCTCAAGTCTGGGAGCAGATGCCAGCAATCAAAACTGTGACTGGTTTCATTCTATTCATACCAATGCATCCGGTGGAAATTCTACCCTCATGCTGTATTCCGGATTTAGAAATGATCCTATCATTAATGTGACCCAAGTACATTTCCCGGGAATGTTAACTTTATCTAATTTCATGGGAAATAATCTTGTCGCTGCGTTACAAACAACAGGTTATATCCATTCCGGGGATTATACATTTTATGGTAGAGGCCGTAATTACTTAGGTGTTTTTCGCTATTTGAATATTCCGGGAACACTTAGTGAAAGCAGTTTTCACGATTATTGGCCGAATACTTACCGTTTACAAAATCTGGATAACCGCATTAATGATGCCTGGGCGATCGCACTGGCTTTTGTTCAATATTACGACGTGCCAATGCCCTCATTTACAAATCTTGCGGGAATTGTACGTACTAAAGAGGAAAAAACAAATTACGAATACATTGATTATACAAATGATGAATACAAACCCATCGATAGTTTAGTTATTAC
>JAGLUM010000206.1 GCA_023134755.1 Fidelibacterota bacterium
TAATCTGCTTTTTCGGGAAATATCATAATTTATTTTTCCAGATACCAGGCGCGTATTGGGTCCCAAATAAAATCCAAGATCATTCCCATGATGGGTATACGAACCAAAACTGAACCTATGTGTATAGGTCCAGGGATGGACAGCGGTCATTTCAATAATGAGATCCGCGGGAAGTGAGCGTGGAGACCATTGAAATCCACCCTGTAGCGCAAATTTGTTTGCCCACCAATCATCAAACAACCTGCTAAAAGATAATTCATCCAATAGGACCGTTCCATAAAGACGTAATCCGTTCAAGGGGAAAATTTCTGTTTCAAGGGAGATCATTTTATTATCGCGGTCACCTAATGCGTGCTCAGATGGCCATAAAAATATAACAGGAACAAGATAGGTAACTTCCGGAATACGATTCCCATAGATGAGCATCTCAGAAAAATTTACATGCAGCCGGGATGCAATTCGCATTTCGATACGATGCGCTACCAGATATTTCGGGATATAATTCCTGCCATCTTCCGTTAAGGAATATTCATTGGTCATCAGTGATCCGTGCAGAAAAGTATATTTAAAATGTTTGAATTGTTTAGACCACTGAAGTGAACCAAAAGAAGTGGCTGATTCAGATAAAAGTACTGAATGCATGGAATTTCCCCAAATAATAGGATAGTGCGCCAAGGTTAATGTTCCAAAATCCCCACTCACATTTGCATAGGCTTCAGAGCAATCAAAGGTCGCAAAATGCTCATATTCATGATCATTGTACCAATAGCCCTGAAATTCAGCGGCCGGCTCATCATATCCGTCCGCTTTATATTGATGAAAGAAATATCCATCAACATAAAAGGCAAGATGCTCTCCCACCTGTATAAAGGCCTGTCCACCTAATTGATCAACCGAACGTATAGCTCCGTTCTTACCTTCTCCCCTGATCATGAAATCCGCACCTACCCAAACCGTATTTTTCTCGTCTTCAAGAATATAGATGTGCCGTTTTTCTTCAAGCAGGTCATCTTTAAACACATGACCTAAATCCTTTTTCAAATTCTTAAAGGAGGAAATACCGAGCCAATAATCATTCGTGTCACTGATAGCGGGGTGTTTTATATCTGTTAATTCATGCCGGTATTCCGACAGATAATCGTAGAGCATTTCCCGGTCTACACGGGGCAGGCCAAATTCATGCTTTCTTACATCCAGAAGATATTTCAC
>JAGLUM010000207.1 GCA_023134755.1 Fidelibacterota bacterium
CCTATTACTATTGAACGTGAAAAATTCTACATCAATTATAATCTTGATTTCAGAGTAAAAGAACTCGGTGCATGGGTGACTTTTTCTGCCCAACAGGTGGTATTTGATAAAGATCGTCATGTTGGCCTGAATGATTCGCTTGCCCTGGGTTATCTTAATGTATATGGAGAACAGGTGTTCTTTACAGAATCAGAGCGTGCCGCGATCACCAATACATCTTACAAACGCACCTATAGTGATTACTGGTATTTGGAAGAAAACCGCAAGAATATTTGGGTATTTAATCTCCGTGTCAGTAAATCTCTTGGGAAAGCATCGGAATTTTCTTTTTATGTAAATAATTTCTTCAATTCCCGTCCTCTTTATCAACGTCAACGCAGTAGCGTGGAATCCTACACAATGGAAAATCCGGCACTATACTTTGGTATTGAGATTAGCTCAAAGATTGATCAGCTTTTTAATTATAAACGAAAAATTGCACGTAGTGCAACATTGAAATGATATGAGATGCTATAAATTTATTCGGGACAAATTTATGAATTTGCCAATTTAGCCAAGAGGAATAAAATGTCAATAAAAAATAAAATACAATTATCAAATGGCGCTGTAGTGAGAAAGGAACATCTCGTATCCCGTATCGGATTTTACCTGATAATGATGATCCTGTTATTTAGTATGAGTTGCGATCTGACCATCACGCCTCCCTCTTCTATGCGGTTTTCGGTAGCAATTACGGTACTGGACACAACGGTAAGCGGAGCAGACAGCCTGGTCGCCGGTGCAAATGTTGTTATGCAGTCCATTACCTACGGTGATTACTATGACGCGGAAACAAACACGATGGGTATTGCCTATTTTTCAAATTTATTACCGGACCGCTATAACGTACTGGCTTCCGGAAATCGTGTATCCATTTCAGAAATTGTGATCATTAACGGCCAGCTTCAGGACACTTCTCTGTATATCGAAGAAAATGATACCCTGGATCTTAAGATCATCACTCAGACTTCCCGCTCCAGCGCACTACTAATCTCAGAAATATACTATAGTGGTGCGATCCCAAATCCTGTTCCGCAATATTTTCATGACCAATTTTTAGAAATTTATAATAACAGTACGACAACCTTGTACCTGGATAGCCTTATTATAGCAGATGTAGACTACGGATTCTATGATGACAGTCTTATTCATGCCGTTCATGCTTATATGTTTCCGGGTGATGGGAATGATTATCCCATCGGTCCCGGTGAATTGATCGTGATTGCACAGGATGCTATTGATCATTCTCCAGCACCCATTCGCAGTGTTAATTTACTTGATGCCGATTTTGAATATTATCTTCCCGATAAAGGGGATGTTAATAATGTCAATGTCACGGATATGCTACAAATCCATCATAAATACGGTATTGATTTTCTGTATTCCGTCTTCAATTGTGCGCTGGTACTTATGCAAGTAAAAGATCCCTATGAACTGGGATATGATGAATTTAACAAGATCCTGTTGCCAAAATCAGGCGTTATCGACGGAGTTGACTATCGGGATAATTTAGCAGAAGTTGACCATAAACGCCTTGATCCCAGTATTGACGGAGGACTGACAGGTGGGATTCCTTCTTACACAACACAATCCATAGAACGGCGTATCGACCGGATAGAAAACGGTCAGGTGGTCCTAATGGATAATAATAACAGCAGTCTGGATTTCCATATCCTCAGCTTCCCGACACCGGGATACTTTGGTTCGGAGGGTGAAGAATGAAAAAACTAATCCTTCTTGTAATCTCCATGGTTGGTTTTGCTTTTTCCCAAATAGCAACGACCGAATATTATTATTTGGATATTGGATCCAATCTTACATCCCTTTTATCTCAACGAAATCCAGCTTACCTCTCGCCGGAAACACAACCTTTTGCTTACGCCTTCAGCTATCAGCTGAATAATGCCGGCGGTAATTACCGTCTTCCGTTTACACCGGAATCCAAGACCTATCAAAATATCTCTGTCACTGCTTTTCAAAATATGCAGAACGAAATAACATTTGCGGTCCGCTTTGCTTATCGCTATGAACAACGAAAAAACAAACTGTGGTTGCATAATGCAGAAAACAATCTGAATATTCCGTTTTACTTTGCGGATAGCAGTATTGGGGATTTTACTTTGAATGGCATTGATTGGAATATCATTTTTTCATATCCCCTTACACAGCATATTCGTATTGCTGTTGATGTGTTTTATAATGTTGATGAACAGTTTAAATCAGTATTCCCCAAGCCAAATATCAAACGCAATGATCTGCATCT
>JAGLUM010000208.1 GCA_023134755.1 Fidelibacterota bacterium
CTTCCGGAGTATCATCTACAATTAATTCTACGCCGGATAATGCCTCAAAATGACGGATATTCCGACCTTCGCGACCAATAACACGGCCTTTCATTTGATCATTAGGTAATGGAATAACAGAAACTGTTGATTCTGATGTGTGATCGGCTGCTGAACGCTGAATTGCATCGATAATAATTTCCTTTGCCTCTTTATTTGCGTTCAGAGTCGCGGATTCCTTGATTTCTTTAACTTTTACCTGTGCCTCAATACGTGCTTTTTCGTATAAGCTCTCTTTTAAGGTCTGCTTGGCTTCTTCACGGGATAAACCCGCAATCTTTTCCAGCTGACTTTGCTGCTGATCGATAAGATGTTCAATTTCTTCTCCGTGCTTATTGATTTGCTGCTCTTTTTCCTTTAGATCCTGGTCATATTTTTGCAGGGTCTCATAGCGTTGATCAACGTTCTCAATTTTCCGGCTTAAATTACTTTCCCGTTTCTGTAATTCCTTTTCAGTGTCTCGAATATCATGAAGTTTTTCATTGTATTCATCTTCACTTTTTTGCTTTATGCGAAGGGCCTCATCTTTTCCTTCCAGAATTAATTCTTTTTTCAGTGTCTCGCCTTCTTTACGTGCGCTTTCCAGCAAATCAAATTTGTAATTCTTTATATTGCCGAATTTTGCACGATAAATAATCAGGACAATAAATGCACCTAGCAGTGTTGATATCAAACCAACAACTATATTTACTGACATTTTTACTCCTTTTTTATGCGGAGCGCTTAGGTATTGAGGTGATCATCAATAAGTTTTATCAATGCTTCAGAATGATTCTGAATGTATTCCTCGGTAAATTGGTTATTCTGCTTCATTTGAAATAATTCACCTGCAATGTTCAAGGCAGTGATAATGGCAATTTTATCGATAGCAACAGTCCCGGACATATTGGCTCCCACTTCCATCATTTTTTCATTTACATAATCTGCAACCTGATGGATAAATTTGGGATCCTTGCCCTTCAGAGGAAACTCCTGGCCATAAATATTGACCGTTATGGGTTTGTCATCAGGAAATTCTAATTCCACTGTATTTGGGTCGGGTTCATACTTCTGCATAGTCGATCCACTCCGATATTTCTGCCAATTTCAAGGTAATACGTTCAATCTGGCTTTTCGTTAATACCACAGTATCATTACCTTTTAGCCCCTTCTGTTCTTTAAGAACATTAAGGGTTTGGTGTATTTTTTTTTCTAAGGTTTCAAAAGAGCTGATATCCATTACCTTAGCTGAGCTCCATATTGATTCATTAACCGTTCAAATAGCTTATTCATTACATTGTCAACATCTTCATCCTTTAGCGTTTTTGTCTTACTTCTGAATTCTAATCGAAATGACAATGCCTTTTTATTTTTATCAAGTTTCGTATCGTCAATGTACACATCATAGAGTACAAGGTCAACGAGATATTTTCCTCCGTGTTGATTTATCTCATTTAATATTGTGACTGCTTTAGATTTTTTATCCATAACTAAAGATATATCGCGAAAAATGGATGGAAACTGTGGGGTTGGGATATATTGCTGTTTAGGATTATACCAGTTAAACAGTTTGCCAATCTGTAATTCCATCACTACGACAGGGTACTGTAGTTGCAGCTTTTCAAAATAACCGTCCACATATTTTCCGATTTTTCCGACAATTGATTTACGGATAACAATATCATACAAAATTTCGAATTCGTCCCGGTTTGTATTTTCTTTGAGTTTATAATTAAAATTTAGGTTCCCCAGAAAATGGTCTAGAACCCCTTTCATATAAAACAGATCAGCAGGTTTATCTTCCTCCGTCCAATTCAGCCCCCACAAGGGCGAACAGCATAAAACACCCAGGTTAAAATGTTCTACGGCATGGGTGTCGACATGATCATTTTTTTCAATGACATTAGCCAACTCAAACAAGCGGATATTTGTTCGTTTTTTTAGGGCATTGTTACGCAAAGTAATTAACAGCGGCTGAATCATATCTGTACGAAGTACATCCATTTCTTTAGATAATGGATTTAATACGTTCAGAGGAGTATATCCCCAAATTCCGGCGTCTCCTATATTTTTGCTGACCAGAGAATTATTCACAGCTTCGTGCATGCCGTGTCCAGCAAAAAAATTACGAATATCAGTAAGAAAAGGATGAAATTTATCGCATTCTTCTGCCACGGACATGGTTAATTTCTTCATGGAAGGAATTTTATCAATATTATTTACGCGCAACACTTCTTCTACCAGATCAATTTCACGTTCTATATCCGGTCTGAATGTCGGAACTTCCACTGTCAGGGAATCTTCATCTTCCGAAATCATAGTGAATTCAAGATGTGAAAAAATGGATTTACAATTTTCTGGTGAAATATCAACACCTGTCACCCGTTTTACATAATCATAGCGTAAAGAGATTATTTTGGTTTCCAGGGGTTCCGGATAAATATCAATCATCCCTTTTGCAATACTCCCCCCCGCTAATTCAACAATCAATGCAGCCAGTCGGTTTTGTGCATAAACCAGTGTTTCATTGGGATCGGTTCCCCGTTCAAAGCGTTTTGACGCATCCGTAGAGATTTGCTCTAGTTTGGAACCTTTACGAATGACTGCCGGTGTAAAATAAGCACTCTCTATTAGTATATTAACGGTATTGTCGTCCACTTCTGATTCTATTCCGCCCATGATCCCGGCTAAAGCCAAAGGAGCTTTCGTATCACAGATCAGCAGCATATCGCTGCTTAATTCCCGTTCTTTATGATCCAGCGTTTCAAATTTTTCGCCTTCCTGCGCAAAACGGACCTTTATTTTATGTCCCTTTAATTTATCAAAATCAAAAGTATGCAGTGGGTGACCGGTTTCCATTAAAACATAATTTGATGCATCTACTACATTATTAATTGAACGGAGTCCAATGGATTCAATACGGTTTTTTAACCATGCAGGTGACGGTGCAATACGAATACCTTGAATAACCCGTGCCGTATAACGGGGACATCCGTCCAATGCATCGATCTGCACCTTAGCAATGCTATCGACTTCAGGACCGTCTTCAATAAGTTTAATAGAAGCTTTTTTAAACGGCTTTTCTGTAATGGCAGAGATTTCCCGGGCTACGCCCCAGTGGCACATCGCATCGGGCCGATTGGCCGTGACATCAATATCCAGGACCAGAGATGAAGAAAAATAATCATTATAGGATTTTCCGATTTCATGATCATCGGACAGAACAATGATACCGGTATGATCATCACCAAGATTCAGTTCATCTTCAGCACAGATCATGCCATTGGATTCCACACCCCGCAGTTTTGTTTTACTGATCGTAAAATCCGGTGTTAACTGTGTACCAACTGTTGCAACCGGGACACGCTGTCCGGCTTCCACGTTGGGAGCGCCGCAAACGATAGTTGCCGGGTTACCGGTACCGATATCTATGGTACATACTGATAATTTCTCAGCACTTGGGTGACGTTTTTTTTCTAAAACATGACCAATTACAACACCTTTGGGAATGCTTTTCCCAATTTCTTTCACTACACATTCCAGACCGGCTACGGTAAGCTTTTCTGCCAGATCTTCAAGCGGCATGTCGATATCAATATATTCTTTTAACCAATCGATTGAAACTATCATGTTTTTCTTCCAAATCTAAAACTGCCGTAAAAATTCAACATCATTTTCAAATAAGATACGGATATCATTAATACCTAATCGCATCATCACCATGCGCTCTACTCCCAGTCCAAAGGCATAACCGGTATATTTTTCTGTATCATAGTTAATAACCTTCAAAACATTCGGATCAACCATTCCGCATCCCATAATTTCCAGCCAGCCGGTATTTTTGCAAACACGGCAACCCTTTCCCTTGCAGAGAAAGCATGAAACATCAATTTCTGCCGAGGGTTCCGTAAACGGGAAATAGCTGGTGCGAAATTTAATCTTTACATCTTTTCCATAATACATACGGCAAAACAGTTCAATGGTCCCTTTCAAATCTGCAAAACTAATATCTGTATCAATATAAAGTCCTTCAATTTGATGAAACAGACAATAACTCCGTGCAGAAATGGCCTCATTTCGGTACACTCGTCCCGGAGCTACAATACGAACCGGTGGTTCGTGTATTGCCATATAGCGGGTCTGCACCGGTGAGGTATGTGTACGTAATAGACCACCACCTTCAGTATAAAAGGTGTCCTGCATATCACGTGCCGGATGGTTGGGCGGAAAATTTAAAGACTCAAAATTAAACCAATCGGTTTCCACTTCCGGACCATAGGCAATATCAAATCCGAGCCGTTTAAATATGGACAACATATCATCCACTGCTTGTGTTAAAGGATGTCGTGAACCTTTATGAACCACATATCCTGGTAGGGTGTAATCAACCCGTTCCTTTTGCTTTTTTTCTGACTGAAATTCTGCATAGCGCAGTTCAAGCTGTTCATTTAATGATCTTTTGAGCTCGTTTAGCATTTTTCCGACTTCTTTACGGGTGTCGGGAGGAACTTCACCTATCATAGAAAAAAATCCGGCAATCTTTCCCTTTCGCCCTAAAAAAGTATTTTTAACTTCTTCCAGCATGAGGGGATCACGTGCATTTTTTAATACATCTTTAAACTGCTCTTGGACCTCTTTGATTGTTTCGTGTATGGTCATAATGCAATTTTTTTAAATTTACTGCCAAACATTCCGGAATTTACCGGACGGGCATGGTTATTATTCTATTCAGCTAAATTATTTTTTAATCGTTTCGACCAATTTTGCAAATGCTTCCGGTTGATGGATAGCCATCTCACTCAGCTGTTTACGATTAATTTCCACACCCTTTTCATTTAATAAATGAATGAAGCGTGAATAACTCAATCCATATTGGCGAACTGCTGCATTGATACGCGTAATCCATAATTT
>JAGLUM010000209.1 GCA_023134755.1 Fidelibacterota bacterium
AGAATACGAGGCCCTGCCGGAAAAATTCAAAAACCTGGATTTTAAACCGGATTTTGGAGACGCGGTGTTTCTACCGCGTTCCGGTGCTACTGCGGTCGGTGCACGGCATTTTATGCTGGCTTATAATATTAACCTGAATACCCGTGATGTGAGGACCGCCAAGGATATTGGCCTGACGATCCGTTCTTCCGGACGCGCTAAACGTGATGTGGATGGCAAGATCATGCGGGATTCAAATGGTAACATGATCAAGGTGCCGGGCAAACTGAAATTCTGCCAGGCCGGCGGCTGGTATATCGATGAATACAGCTATTCACAGGTGACTATGAATTTGCACCGTTTTGAGATTACGGGTCTGCACACCGCTTTTGATATGGTACGTAAGGAAGCAGCTAAAAGAGGTCTGAGAGTAACCGGCAGTGAGCTGATCGGACTGATGCCCCTGCAGGCAATGCTGAATGCCGGAATGTATTACTTGGAAAAACAGGGTGCTTCCACAGCTTGTCCCGAATCCGATATTATTCAAACGGCTATACAATCTCTTGGCCTGAATGACACCTCGCTTTTTGACCCGGAAAAACGCATTATAGAATATGTATTGCGAAATGAAGAAGGCCAGTTGAAACACATGACCGTGAAACGTTTTGTAGATCTTCTTTCATCCAACGCACCTGCTCCCGGTGGAGGAAGTGTAGCTGCCTTGAATGCCGCTTTGGGTGCCGCCCTATCTGCCATGGTTGCAAATCTTACATTTGAAAATAAAGAGTATGCAGCAGTAAAAGAAGAAATGGAAAAATGCGGGCGTGATAGCCAGGCACTGAAGGTGAAAGCTCTTCAGCTGATAGATGAAGATACGGAAGCCTTTACTCGCTGGATGCAGGCACTGCACATGCCTAAAAAAAGCGAGGAAGATAAGAAAAAACGTGATAGAGCTGTTCAGCAGGCTGTACTTGACGCTATTGAAATCCCTCATGCTACCCTGAAATTGTGTGCTGATATTCTGAAGCTCGCTGAATATGTGATGAAAAAAGGCAATCAAAATGCGCTTTCCGATGCGGCTGTTGCCGTGAGGCAGACCCAAGCTGCAGCATGGGGAGCATATTATAATGTACTGATCAATCTTCCTTCTCTTGAGGATGAAACAACGCGCACACGAATTTCTGCAGAGGCAAAACAGCATGTTTCCAGCATACAAAATATTTGTGAAAAACTGGCAAAAACAGCCGAGGAGACGTTAGCACATGCCACAAGCTGACCTCATAATTAAACATGCCCATATGATGACCATGTCATCCTTTGGAGAAATTGTTTCCGGAACG
>JAGLUM010000021.1 GCA_023134755.1 Fidelibacterota bacterium
TCGGGTTTTTGGGGTGGTTTGTTGTTGGGATCTTTATCCGAACTATTATAAAAAGTATTGAACATGCTTTCTCCTTTATAGCTAATTAATATACTAAACAATCATGAGATAATGTTCCTTTTTTTATTGATCTTTTGGCAAATTCATCGCAAAAATATCCCGTAAGCGACGATATTGTTGCTCAATATCCAATCCATAGCCAACTACAAATTTATCGGGGATCTCAAAACCCACATATTCCGGTTCTGTATCAATCTTTGTTATCTCTTTTTTGTATAATAATGTTGCAACGCGAACAGAGCTGGGATGGCTGTTTTCAAAGTGGCTCCGAAGATAATTTATCGATAGACCAGTATCAATAATATCCTCAATAAGAATGATATCCCGATCATATATATCGGCACTAATATCTTTTATTAAACGAATAGTTCCGGTTGATTTTGTTCTCCGGTATGAAGAAATCTTGATAAAGTCCATTTCGGCTTCAATTTTCATGGCTCGCAGTAAATCAGCCATAAAATAGAAACTGCCATTTAATACACCAATAATGATGGGGGGCTTCGTGTTTTTTCTATAATCAGATGAAATCTGTCGTGCCATTTGTTTTACTTTTTCTTGTATTTCCTCTTCGGATAAAAGCAAATCCAGTATTTCTCCATTATATGTGCCTTCATATTCAAGTGTTAATGTTTTTTTAATCATGCTGTCTGCTCCGTTTTTTTATAGGTAATCATTACAATGTCTGTATGTTTATTTTCAACCCGGTATACATTTGAACGTTTTACCCCAGGTATCCATATAATTTCATTATCCAGCATTAATACCGGATAATATTTTTTATCATAGGGCTTCAGTTTTTCATCTTTTAAAATATCGCTTATTTTTTTGGTATCTCCCAAACCAAATAATGTCATTTTGTCGCCCTGTACCCATGATCTATATATCAAGGTCTTCCCAAGAATATCCGGTGAAAAATATGCAATTGATGGGTTTGAATAGGGTGTAAAATCCGGAGATTTTATGACACTGATCTGTATGCTGTTATTATTTTTATCTTTGAGATATATTCCTTTTTTACATAGTATTTTATAATAAACATCAACAGCATCTTTTTTGTACCATATAATACATTCCCGGTCTTTGTGCAAAATATGTCCCGCTATTTCCATTGTGTGACCGACATCTGATCTGGCAATAAAATCACACAGCTGATCAAGCTGCTGTCGTGATATATGTTGTATTACATTGAGTGTATCACGGTATATGTATTGAAGTAAACGTCTCTGCATGTATATCGGAACGTTTTTAAAAGTCTCACAGTACAGTTTTACGCTGGATTTAGTAATCCGGATATTTTTTTCAATTAATAATTTTTCATATACCTGTAATGCGTCGCCGGCATCTTGTAGTGATTGTGCGGAATGCGCCAGTGCTTGTTCGATATTTTCAAATCCCATGTTTTTTATAGCGGGAATTACGGTGTGACGGATTTTATTTCGCGCAAAACGTTCATCTTTATTACTTAAGTCTTCGCAAAAAGATAGATTTTGTTTTTGTGCATATGTTTCCAGCTCAGAACGTAATATTTCCCTTAGAGGACGTCTGAAAATTCCCCGTTTTTCGGGAATACCGGAAAGCCCGTCAATTCCGGCTCCTGTCAGCATGCGGTATATAATGGTTTCAGCTTGGTCATTGGCTTGGTGTGCTGTAACAACAACATTACAGTGCAGAGTATTATACCATTCTTCAAAGATACGATATCGTGCGGCACGTGCAAGTGATTCGATACTTGGGTTCTGTGTTCCTTTGGGAGAATATTTTTTCTTTTCATCGGGATGTAGTAAATTTAGCGTTTTTCCCACATACGTAAGTTTATGTTTTTTTGCAAGTGCTTCACAAAATTGAGCTTCCTGTTCATCATATTCCGGGCGCAGACCATGGTTTATGTGTCCTACAATAAGTTTCCAGTTCCAGCGTATCTGTAACTCGATAAAAAGGTGCAATAATACCACACTATCAAGGCCGCCTGAAACAGCCAGCAAAATATTATCATGTTGGTTTACAAGTGCATTGCGGATTAGAGATTGATGTACTTTTTCCGCAAGTGGAGACCATTTCATGGTAAGCCTTTTGTACTATATTGTTATTAACAGAACCTGATCTATGTTCTGCGTAATTTTATAAATTTTCGTTTCCCAACTTTTAGTATGTCGCCATCTTCAATCTGAACTGCAATTGAATGGGATAAAATACGGTCCCCGTTGATATACACACCACCTTGTGAAACCAGACGTTTTGCTTCTCCGCCTGAATGACACAGTCCGCTTTCAACCATCAATTTTGTAATGAATACTTCATTGTCTATAACGGTATATTCCGGTATATTTTCAGGAACATCTTTTTTAATAAAAACTTTGTGAAAATGTTCTTTTGCCTGATTGGCGGCATTTGTATCATGATATCTGCGCACAAGATGCCATGCTAATTCGTGTTTTATATCTCGGGGGTTTTTACCTTCTTTCATTGTCTGTTTATATGTCTCTATTTGATTTTCCGATAAATCGGTTACCAAGGTAAAATAGCGTAATATCATGTCATCATTGATAGATAGGGTTTTCCCATACATATCTTCTGCTGTATCGGTAATGCCAATATAGTTGTCTAAAGATTTTGACATCTTTTCCTTCCCATGTAGTCCTTCTAAAATGGGCATTGTAAGAATCACCTGCGGTTCCTGATCGTATTCCCGTTGAATATCACGTCCTACCAGCAGATTGAATTTTTGGTCTGTTCCTCCCAATTCAATGTCTGATCTTATAGCAACGCTATCGTATGCTTGCGCCAGGGGATACATCAATTCGTGAATAGAAATTGGTATTCCGTTTTCATAGCGTTTAGAAAAGTCGTCACGTTCCAGTATTTGTGCAACAGTATAATGTGCCAACAGGGTAATTACTTCCTGAAAGTTCATCGCATTTAACCATTCTGAATTGTAACGTATTTCGAGCTGCTCGCGATTTAAAACAATTCCTGCTTGGTCAAAATATGATTGCGCATTCTTCTTTGTTTCTTCGGAGGTTAATGCCGGGCGTGTTTTATTGCGTCCTGTTGGATCACCTATTATAGCGGTAAAATCACCAATAATCAATATGGCCTGGTGCCCAAGATCCTGAAATTCCCTCATTTTCCCTAATACAACAGCATGGCCTATATGTAAATCCGGGCGACTGGGGTCCGCGCCAAGTTTTACGCGAAGGGGAGTTTGTGTTTTTATGCTTTTTTCAATTTTTCTAACAAATTCCTCTTCGGGAATAATTTCTTCTGCGCCTTTGCGAATTATATCCATCTGTTCGTTCAAGGACGGAAATCGATTCATGTGCGGCTCCTTTTATCTCAATGTTTCATGTAGCGTTCAAGATTACGTTTTTCGTCGCGTTTTGCTATATCCTGACGTTTATCATATAATTTTTTCCCTTTTGCCAAACCAATTTCAACTTTTATATGATTGCCTGACCAGTAGAGTGCGAGCGGGATGAGGGTAAGTTGTTGTTCGTCGCGTTTTTTTCTTAATCGGCGTAATTCTTTTTGATGCAGCAGTAATTTTTTGGGGCGTATTGGATCATACTGTTCATATCCGGCATGTGAATACGAAGATATGTGTGCTTGCATTAAAAAAAGTTCATTATCCTGATAATTACAATAAGCCTCTTTGATGTTTATTTTTCCTTCACGAATCGCTTTAACTTCCATTCCGTGAAGAACAATTCCTGCCTCGATTTTTTCGAGGATATGATAATCATAATATGCTTTTCTGTTTTTTAATATTAGCTTTTCCATGGAGCTAATATAACGAAGTTATACAGAAATGTGAAGTTAGAAATTGATATGCTTGAAATGGTTAAATTGGAAGAATTAGTGTGATTGTTCAAATTAGTTGAAAGTATAATATCCATATATTACATAAAAACACATTCTGCAAAAAGCTATTCTGCGTTTCCGTTTAATACAAGTCCCACGAGGCCAAAGCAGGTCATTAAAAAACTTCCACCGTAACTGATGAAGGGAAGCGGTTTTCCTGTTACGGGAAGCAATCCGACTGTCATACCAACATTTATAAAAATATGTGCTAATAAGGCGGTAGTACCGCCAATAATCAACATAGCACTAAAGGTGCTTTTTGCCGTAAGCGCCATTCTAAACCACCTGAGAATTAAAAAGCAATATATAAATAATATCAGACTGATACCGATAAAACCAAACTCTTCTGATATCACGGAGAAAATAAAATCTGTGTGCTGTTCCGGTAGAAAATGCAGATGAGCCTGCGTCCCTTGTAAAAACCCCTTACCATGCAATCCGCCAGATCCGATTGCAATTTGAGATTGGATGACCTGATATCCGGCACCCATTGGATCAAGCTGTGGGTTTAACATTGTCAGAATCCGTTGCTGTTGATAGGGTTTGATAGCATTCCAGAAAAAAGGTGTCATTACTCCAACCAAAATATTCATTAAAAAAATCAGCGCAGAAAAGAGAACATTTTTATTATTCAGAAAAATGATAATTGCTATAATAATCCCCCACACCAGAAACACCCAGCTGTTAAACGCTGCAAGCATGGTAATAAAAGGGGCAATTAGTAAAAAAATATAATAAAGTTTATATCCGCTTATGAACAACATCGCAGCAAACACTACAACATAAATAAATGTAGTTCCCAAATCCGGTTGAATAAAAACAAGTGCCGCCGGGATTAAAAGTATGCCAAGGGGATACAGCACATATCCGGGGTTCCGGGAAGAACGCTGCGTTTCGCTAAAATATTTTGCCAGCATAATAATAAGTATAAATTTCATGTATTCTGACGGTTGGATCTGAAAGCCCCCGAGAGTGATCCAACGGTTTGTTCCCGAGCTCACCATAGACAAAATGAACGGAATAATAATTAATCCAATACCTATAATATAAAGGATTTCAGCGTAGCTGAGTAAAAAACTCTTACGCACAGAGAAAAGCATAATAAGCATGGCTAAGCCACCAATAATACCTAAAATTTGTTTCCAGAAATATTGCATGTTTGCCGTGGATCCGACAAAGAAAGTCGCACTATAAATAGCGATCAAACCACCACATGTCAGGAGAAAGATCAATATTAGTGACAGAATATCCATCTCTGAAAATTTTGGACTGAAAAAATCTTTAAATCTCATTTGTCTCTCATGTAGTAATAGGCTTTCAAAAGCTGTCCCGCAACCGGCGCGGCAATATCACTTCCCGCAATTCCATGCTCGATAAATACAACTACCGCATAGGGAAAATCGGTTTTTTTGGAGTAACCCAAAAACCAGCCGTGTGATTCGCCGTGTGGATTTTGTGCAGTTCCTGTTTTTCCATACATATGTAACCCGGGAACGTTTGCAGTACGACCGGTTCCCCAACCGCTTTGTACCGCATTTTGCATGCCTGCTCCTATTTCCCTCCAAGTAGATGCGGATATTTCATTAATTTGTTTTACCTGATACTCTGGTTTTTGCGTTGTGTTGTCATGTGTATAATGGATAGATTTTAATACATGCGGGGTGACAATTTTGCCGCGTGTTGCCAAAATTCCCGTATATCTAATAACCTGCATTGGTGTTACCAGAACATCACCCTGCCCTATAACCATATTCAGCCACATGCCTTTCCACCATTTCCGTTTGCCGTATTGTTTGTCCATGAACTCCCTGTCAGGACATATTCCCGCTAATTCCCCGGGCAGATCAATACCGGTCAGTTCACCGAAGGTCATATGTTTTGCGTAGTAACTCCAGTCGTCTATTCCCAGCTTTAAAATCAAATTATAAAAATATATATTACATGAATGGGCTATGGCTTCATTCAGATTTTCCATGCCGTGTATATGTGAACATTTATAATCCCGACCACCTAAATTGTATACTCCGGTGCATTCAAATTCTGTAGATGGAGTAATAACCTTCTTTTCCAGGGCAGCTATCGCTGCAACCATTTTATAAATTGAACCCGCCGGGTACTGCCCCCGTATCATACGGTTAAATAATGGAATATGTTTATCTTGTACAATGGAATCCCATTCTGCCTGGGTTAAGCCGTCCGTGAACATATCAGGATCATAGGTCGGCGATGAAACGCTTGCGAGAATTTCCCCGTTTTCATAATTCATTACAATTGCGGCACCATTATAATTAACAAGCAAGGATTCCGCATAAGCCTGTAGTTCGCAATCTATTGTTAAATACAATGCGTTTCCCGGTTCGGGATTGATTTGTTCATATGCCTGGTCGTTCAGGGGTTTCCCTGAAGCATTTACCAGTTTATATCTGTATCCGCGTTTGCCTCTTAGCAGGTGTTCATATTGTTTTTCCACACCATCATATCCAATAATATCACCCAATTTATATCCTGATTCGCGATATTTATACATATCTTTGCGACGAATCTGTGCTGTATATCCCAATAGATTACCGCTTTTAATATCATTGGTATATTCGCGAATTGGGCTAAAAACAATCTCGGCCCCCGGAAGATCCTGAATATTTTCATTAATTATTGTATTTATCTTAAAATCAATATTCCGTAATACAACAGCCGGCCGATAGGCACCATATTGATTTCGTTTCATGGTATATTGTAGGGCTTCAACTGAGGCTCCTGTAATATCTGCAAGTTTTTGCCAGGTATCCGGATGCCGCTTAATAAGATCGGGGTAAACAATGACATTATAACACGGAACATTATAAATTATTTCTTGTCCATTTCGATCATATACAATTCCCCGGGGCGCCGAAATATCAATACGGTTCAACATATTTCCTACTGCTGCGCTGCGATAGATGGCATAATTGGTAATTTGCAGGGTATAAAATCGAATAATTAAAATAATAAACATTAGCAAGGCCAAAACGAAAATCGTTGTTATGCGGTATTGTCCTATCCGATTTTTAACTTCCTTTGGCATATTTACCTGCCATTTTTATTGTGAATTGGAAATATTACATTGATAATAAGCAATAGTAAAAAAGTATATAATGTTTCCGGAACAGCATAACGATATAAAATAATGAAAGGTTTTACATATCCTGAATAATAGAGTAAGTTATAAAAAACATAATAAACAAGCATGACGGTAAACAGGCTCATATAAAAAACAAAGCCTTTAAAGCGCTGAATAAAAGGCAATAATTTAAGCAGTATATATATAATCAGGGTTTTAAATAATGGTGATAATCCCCAGTATTGAACACTACCGGGTAAAAAGATGTCCTGAAGAAATCCAAAAACAAAAGCGGCAATAATGACCATTACTGGCTTTTCATTAAAGGCCAGAAAAAATAAAATTATCAATAAAATATCCGGATGAATGCCGGCAATGCCGATAAAATCGTTAAAGATGGCGCTAATAATAAACAACACGCTTAATACAATGTATAATATACGAGAATTTGTCTGATTACTTTTCATAATTTCTCAATATAAATACTTCATGCAGGGTTTTAAATGAAACAAAATAATCCCCATAAATTAAATAGGTAAAACCATTTTCTGATGAAGACACATCGGTGATAACCCCGATTGGGATATCGGGCGGATATATTTCAGAAAAACCTGATGTTGTTACCGTCCACCCCGGTTTAATATCAATATTGGTGGGAATATCTTCAATAACAAAGATGTTTCCATGGTGCCATTTCAGTATGCCATATACTCGGGAAGGATTAATTCGGACACTTACGCGAACATCCGGTTCAATGATCATACTGGAAATACTACTTCGCTTTCCACTGGAGAGAATGCGTCCAATTAAGCCATCCTTATCTATAATAATATCATTTTTGTGTACATTATCATTACGTCCTTTATCCAGTGTTATAATATTTGCACCGCTTTTGAACCCCTTATATAGAATAAGACTGGGGAGTAATTCATACTTTGACGTATCGCGAAAGCCCAGCATTTCACGCAAACGTTCATTTTCGGTATCCAAACTGCGCAAATGTGAAATTTCTTGGTTTAATCGAAAAACATCCATCCGTAACTGTTTATTTTCTTCAATTACTTTTCTTTTACGCTGCTGTTCTAAAATGGGTTTTTCAACGAATGAAGAAACATCTTTCCACTTGGTCTGAAGAGAAAAAATTACATGATTTTCTGTTTGGGATAAGAGTATTAGAGATATACCGACAAATATTATGGTTAATACCTCAAGATGCTTACGAATAATAAAGTCATAAAATTTAGCAAACATTTATAATAAAATATCAAGATAGTTCTCAATATTCTCCAAGACCTTGCCGGTCCCTTTTGCAACTGCAAGCAAGGGCTCGTCCGAAATACTTACCGGGAGGTTTGTCTCACGACGAATCCGTTCATCCAGTCCATGAAGCAAAGAGCCGCCACCAGTCAAAATCACGCCCCGGTCCAAAATGTCCGATGATAGTTCCGGTGGTGTTTGCTCCAGGGCACGTTTTACAGCGGCAATCATAATTTCTATCGTTTTCTGTAGACATTCAGAAACATCATTGGCATCCACTTCCACCGTCCTTGGAATTCCGGTTAGCAGGTTTCTTCCCTTGACTGCAATAATTTTTTCTTCCATTGGAATTGCTGAACCAACAGCTATTTTGATCTCTTCCGCAGTACGTTCTCCAATTAGGAGATTGTGTTTATCGCGAAAATAGTGGACAATTGCATTATTGAGTTCATCTCCGGCAACACGGATAGATTCTCTGACAACCACTCCATTTAAAGCCAAAACGGCAATTTCCGTTGTACCGCCGCCGATATCCACAATCATGCTGCCTATGGGTTTGCTAATGTCAATGCCAATACCTATCGCGGCAGCAACAGGTTCTTCAATTAAATAAACCCTGCTGGCATTCGCACGTTCAGCACTTTCATGTACGGCGCGCTTTTCAACCTCAGTAATACCTGAGGGAACACATATTACTATTTTAGGCCGTGCAAAGCGAGATAGTTGAATTTTCTTAATGAAACCCTGCAGCATGCCGTCCGTCATTTCAAAATCTGCAATAACGCCGTCTTTCATTGGGCGAATTGTTATAATATTGGGGTGGGTTCGACCTAACATATCACGGGCTTCATTGCCGACTGCAATAATTTTTCCCGTTTTAAGGGATTTTGAAACAATGGAAGGTTCATTTATTACAATTCCCTGGCCACGCATGTGAATTAAAGTGTTTGCCGTTCCCAAATCTATCGCGATGTCGCTGTTTAGCCATTTGAACATACTCATAATAAATCCTTAATGTTTTATTGAGCCACCTGCCGGAATTGAACCGGCGACCTACGCTTTACGAAAGCGTCGCTGCTACCAACTGAGCTAAGGTGGCACACATTTAATAAATATAATACCTTCCGGAAAAAAACCATTAGTTTTTCTAAACTAATTTATACCTCAGCTCCGTTAAGCCATGCCTTAATTTTATTATAAACGGCATTTTCCGTAAATCCAAACTTTTCAGCCAATATTTGACCCGGTGCCGACTGACCATATTGATCAATTCCAATGATCAAGCTCGGGTTGTTTGTAATATCGCCCCATCCTTGTGAACGACCTGCTTCAATACAAACAATTTTGGTATCGCCGGGCGGTAAAATGGCATCTTTATATTGTTTGTTCTGCTGTAAGAAAGTTTCAAAAGAAGGTATGGATACCACCCGTACAGTATGTCCTTCTTTAGATATCCTTTTTGCTGCCTCAACACTAATAGAAAGTTCTGAACCTGATGCAACAATAATAAAATCAGGTTGATCGGACGTTTCCATTATGATATATGCTCCTTTATCGAAATTATTGTCCCATTGGTTCCCGTCTTGATGCAGATTAGGACATTTTTGGCGTGTCAGAATAAGAGCAGTAGGACCTTCGTGATATCGCA
>JAGLUM010000210.1 GCA_023134755.1 Fidelibacterota bacterium
ATTATGATCGTACCGGAATCAGAACGGATATATATCGATGGAATTGCCCTGGATAAAACACAATATACTCTATACTATACGGATGCTGAATTGTTCTTTTCTCCCGAGATCATGATTTCCTCGGCTTCGCGGATACTGGTTGAATTTAATTATGTCAACGAATTTTATTCCCGTTCATCCCTTGGCGCCTATTCTGCCTGGCGCTTTGGAAAAAATATACGGCTTCAGGCTTCTTATGTCCGGGAAAAAGACGATGAGAGTAACCCCATCGATATCCATTTGTCAAATATCCCAATTGATTCACTGTCTCAAATTATTTCTCCTGATGGCTACTTTACGATTTCGACCGCCATTGCTGACACATCAGGCGATTATAATTTAATTGGGGGTATCTGGATATATGTCGGTGAGAATCAGGGAAGTCACACGGTCTATTATTACCGGGAAAACGTAAACGGCGGCTATATCCGTACATATACTTCGGAAGGACGAATGGTGTATGAATATGCTCCGCAGGATCCCTTATCACAATATTTCCCGCGAAGAAAGGTAACTCTGCCCACAACACAGTGGATGACAACTATGAACTTGGAACTTGGACAAAAAGGGAAAACCTATGCGGTGATCGAGGGAGCCTATTCTTCGTTTGACGCAAACAATTATAATCCTTTAACCCGGCAGGTTGCACCTGCAGTGAAATGGGATGCCGAAATCCCTCTTAGTCCTTCTTTGTTCATTCAGACAAACGGATGGATAAAAGGAATAGATTTTACCACGTTTGCAAATCTGAACGCACCGGATTTCGAGCGCTATCTCGGCTTTGAAGCCGGTGATAGTATTACGCAAATGGCCGCATTTTCCGCGCAGACCAAAGGGCCCGCTTTTACGTCAAAAACGGCTCTGGAATATGTGTCTGATACTCGTAAAAACACGCGCTTGCGCCTGCTTGCGGACGGGAAAATACATTTTAAAGGCATAGAGTTTAAATATAATTGGTCACAGTTACTGGATCGGGGGTTTCTCCCTTATTATAGTTTCAAAGCGTCAACCCAGATTCCTATCGGAAGTACGTTTGTCTTTTCCGCATCTTGGTTGCAGGATTATTTTGAACCCGTTTTTAACTCATCAACAGCTTACCGCACTGAAGCGGCACGCGCCGGATTTTCCTGGCAGCAATGGAAAGTTGATTATACGTACCGACGAGATTATGACTGGGAAATAATAGATTCTTCTTTTGTTTCTTATTCTCAAAAACATGATGTTGCGCTAAAATTTGATCAATCGTTTTTCAAACAACGTATCGACTGGAATGCAACTGCCAGCTACCGCTTCGATCAGCGGGAAACAGGCGACAATCACTATATTCTAACCAGCAGCCGTTTGGGATTTGTCTTTAAAAAAATCGGGCTGACCGGAAACATAAAAACCAATATTAACAGGACTTCAGAAACCAAGCGTGAAGCGGTATTTATCTTTGTCGGGGATGGACTCGGATACTATCGTTTGGACGATTACGGACAGTATGTCCCGGATAATATGGGTAATTTTATTTTACGTAGCGAACTAACAAACGAACGACAGGATCAGTATGTATCAAAATTGGGTACTTCACTAAAGTGGAAAAATAACTATAAAAAAATCCGTATTCAGCTTTCTCATACCGGGAACAGTGATTTCCGTACGCCGTATCTGACGCTATATTCACCACTTTTGATAGATGATCCTGACACTACTCTGCTGTTCGGAAATTTGCGTCTGAAACATGAAGCCAGTTTCGGAAGTGTGGACGGCAAACACCGGATATCCATCTTGTTGGAGGATATACGCAGTCAAAACTTCCAGACATCCTATAATGAACATATTTATTTCCAGGCATCTCGCTGGATAAAATACCGGATTAAACCTGAAAAAATTATTTTCGATATTTATTATAAATACAGTTCCCGACAGCAACACCGAATGCCTGTAAACAGTTACCGCGTAACAACTGTCAGTCACGGTGTCGGCCTGGAATGCGAATACCTCTTTTCTAAAAAACTCCGCGCCAACGGCGAAGTAAAGTATGAATATATTACAACCGCATTTAATGGGGATTTTTTAAGCCATTGGGTAAAACTGAAAATGGAGTGGATTTGGTACCGTGTTGCTGGTGAGCGTTTCTTTTTTTCCGGCACACTGGATCGGGTAATAAGTGATTATACAGGAAGTCTGCCCTATGAAACGGCGAACGGCTTACCTGTGGGCTGGACTTATTCCGGCGCACTACGCTATGAAAAACGTATTAATCAATTCGTCTCCGCCGGCGGTTTTTTACAGTTCCGTAAACGCGGAGAACAAAAGGGAATTATTACTGCAAACCTCGAAATAAAGGCATATTTCTAATGATGCGGCGTATATACATGATCATTTTGATAGCCGGCATCCTGTTTTCAGGTTCCCTGTGGGCACAAACAGCGTATTATTGTGTAATGGAACATGATACTATTCGTGTAGAAGAAGGCATGACGATCAACGCAACCGTCTCCCGATATATCGTAAACTATGGAGATCAGGGATATCCTTTTATAGAAGCTGTACTTGACGGGTATGAAAAAATTGATGATACGGAATATTTTCATTATCGCATCGCAAAGGGAGAAATGGTTTATATTGATACAGTAGTTTTTGGCGATTATTCACCCCGTGAAATTTCCCTGCTTTCCCGTTATATTACGCTCCCCGAATCGGGTAAATTCCATTATACAGAGATCCGAAACATGATAGAGAAACTGAAGGTAAATTCGCTCTTAACAGTGGAAGAGCGTGCTGATATCCATCAAAACGGAATCCGGTTTTATACTGAGGCAAAACAGAATATCCGTTTTGATGCGGTTGTTGCCTATAAGCAGGAATCTGACCGGCAGGGAATTGTCGGTGATATATCATGTGAACTGATAAATATTGCAGGTCTGGGGCGACTTGCCAGTTTTTACTGGTCACGTCCAACTCTCGGGGTAAATGCAATTGATATTTCCTATACCGAACCCTATATCTTAAACAAACCCTTTTCTGTACAGGGGACGTTTTCACAGCGTTTTCAAGATAGTTTATATGTAAAGCGTGATCTTAATCTGGGACTTATTTATCATATCAATCAGCGCTCCTATTTCAGAATTGAGTATATGAATGAACGTATCAGTACTACGAGTGCCGGCAGCGATTCGGGATTTGTTACCCAGATACGTTCAGGTTCAAATCTTTCGCTAAAATGGGTATCCCCGCCTAAAAATGTATACGGACATGTTTTAGTAACTTCAGGTATTAACCTTGCCTCAGGTAAACTGATCTCAAAATCGGAATTATCCGCGCAACTGTCTGTCCGTAAATCCCGCTTCGGAGTAAACCTGCATGTGCTGGGCGGACTGGTGGCATCTGATGACCCTGTGGCACTTTATGATCAATTTAAACTGGGCGGTGCTAATTTTCTGCGGGGAGCATATTTTGAACAATATATTACCGATAAATTTATCGGCTGGAAGTTAGAAGTCGGTTATTTTTATCAGAAAAGCCGCTTATTTTTGTTTTATGATGGAGCTTTACTGGATCATCCTGTTTTTTCTTCACATCATATGGGAATCGGATTTTCGCTGCCTGCGGGAAATAACCGAATTACCATCGGCATCGGTGTCAATCTTGCTGAAAGCATCCAACAGGCCAAATTTCATCTTTCCTGGGATATGGGACGTTGAAATGGTTTTTTTCCTTCGCCCCCAAGTATCGGGGTTACGGAAAACAGGTGAAAGGCTGAATAGCCACGGCTTTTAAGCCG
>JAGLUM010000211.1 GCA_023134755.1 Fidelibacterota bacterium
GCATGTAAACCTTTTCATCCTTACCGTCAATATTATCTAAAAACTGTGCATCGCGTGAGGATCCGAGCGTAGTAGTTACCAATGCCTGGGTTTCACCGCGGGTAAACAAGGCAGAACCATGTACGCGGGGCAATACACCTACTTCTGAGGTAATGGTCCGGATTTCATTGGTTTTCCGTCCGTCAACACGAATTCCATTCTCTAAAATCTTCTTGCGAATTATTTCTTTGTGAACATCGTGAACAATTTTTTTCACTTCATCTTCACACTCGGGATATGTCTCTTCCAGTGAAGCAACTATTCCGCTGACTAATGCATCTTCTTTATCGCCGCGTTCCTGTTTCATGATGATAGACAAAATATCATTCATTTCGTTACCGATCTTTTCTTTTACAGCGGCAACAAATGCTTCATCTACTTCTTCAACCGGTTTTTCACGTTTTTCCGGCTTGATTTCAGCGACTAGCTCTTCCTGAAGTTCAATAAGTTCAGCTACTGCTTTATGTGACACCTTCACAGCGCCTAAAAAGTCATCTTCAGAAATCTCTTTTAATTCACCTTCCACCATTACAATGGAATCTTTGGAACCGGCAACAATAATATCCAAATCACTCTCATCAAACTGAGAGTATGTTGGATTAATAATGTATTCACCATCAATGCGGGCTGCCCGCACCGATGCGATCGGTCCCTCAAAGGGAATATTTGAAATACTGAGTGCGGCTGAAGCGGCAACAGTTCCAAGCATGTCCGGTTGATTTTCACCGTCATAGGATAATACGCTCACAATAACTTGTGTTTCATAATACCAATTCTTCGGTAAGAGCGGGCGGATCTGGCGGTCAATAACTCGGCAAATGAGAATTTCCCGGTCAGATAAACGGGCTTCGCGTCGTAAAAATCCACCTGGGATTTTGCCGCTGGAATAAAATTTTTCGCGGAATTCCACAGAAAGTGGAACAAAATCCGCGCCTTCACGCTGCGTTTTACTTGATACCACGGTCGCTAATACCATCGTATCACCAACGCGCGCTAAAACAGCACCGTCTGACTGCTTGGCCATTCGGCCTGTTTCTAAGGTAATTAATTTACCTGCAATAGTTCTTTCTTTCGTAATCAAAATGTACTCCTCTCGACAGCAACTACATTCCTGCTGTCAACTTTCATGTTATTTTCTTAAGCCTAGTTCTTTAATAAGTTCAAAATACTGATTATAATCTTCTTTTTTAATATAGCGTAATAAACGCCGACGTTGACCAACCATTTGAGATAAACCACGGCGATTATGGTGGTCTTTCTTATGTATTTTTACATGTTCGGTTAAGTCCTTTATCCGCTGTGTTAAGATGGCAACCTGTACTTCAGGTGCTCCGGTATCATTTTCTTTTTTGCCGAATTTCTTAACTATTTCAGCAATTGTTTCTTTTTGTATACTTGACATTTTTCCTCCGTCAATATGTTTTGCATTTCTCTATATCTTTTCTAATTTGCTCAATCAGAGCATCTTTACTTTCAAACTTACGTTCTTCACGTACAAAACGTTCAAAATATATCTCAATGGGTTTTCCGTATAAGGACTCCAGATGCGTGTTAATAACATGCACCTCTATTGAAAGATGGTCCTCAAGAAAAGTCGGACGCACTCCGATATTACAAACAGCTGGCAGGCGCTTTCCTTCAAGGAGGACTGTTACACAATAGACCCCATACCCGGGAATCATCACAGGAAATAGGTCCTGTTTGATATTTAGAGTGGGAAATCCCAAAGAACGTCCTCGTTTTACTCCCCGAACAATGCTTCCTAATATGTTGTAGGTATACCCTAGCGTAGCATTCACATCCTCTATGTTTCCTTCTTTAAGCGTTTTCCGGATAAGCTGGCTACTGATATCCACACCCTTATATCGTGCCTTAGGAACGATAATAAGGTCGAATCCGTGTACCTTTCCGGCTTCGTGGAGATAGGATATGCTGCCTTCGTGTTTCCGTCCAATATGGTGATCCGGTCCGGCTACCAATGTCTTCAAGTCGAGATATGTCAATAAACGTTTGATGAAATCATCGCGTCCCATTTTCGCAAAGGCAAGATCAAAGTGTTTTACACAAACAATATCAATGCCCAGAGATTGAATTTTCGCGATTTTTTCTTCGGGCTTCATTAAGGCAATTACTTTCTGTCCGCTAAGCACCTCGCGGGGTGTGGGTGCGAAGGTAATGATCATACTTTTCACACCTTGCCGGTTGGCTTCTGTGCGTACAGCATCAATAATTGCATGATGCCCCTGATGCAGGCCATCAAATGAACCGACTGCCAGTACAACAGCAGGTTTATCTTTTATGTCATCTAATGATTTATAGATTTCCATTCTTCAATAAATTCGTCAATTGTATAGCATTCGTTCAAAGCAACATCACCAATCTGTTCGCGGACAAGAGTATCTGCATACCCCCCGCATCCCAGAACATGGCCTATATCTGCTGCTAATGTCCGAATATAGGTTCCCGAACTACATCTTACCCTGCATGCCAGCACCGGCCATGAATACCTTAGTATATCAATCGCATCAATGCGGACATGTATTGGTTCTCTTTCAATGATCTTGCCGGCCCGAGCCAATTTATAAAGGGTTTCCCCTCTTATTTTCTTGGCCGAGTACATCGGCGGTATCTGGGTGATATCACCCCTGAATTGCTGGAGCTGCTTCTGAATGTCATGCACTGTAGGTGGCGTGTCAACAGTGATGCTTTTCAGAACGCGACCGGTCCGGTCAAGGGTATCGGTCTCTATCCCCAGCTTTATATCAACGCGGTATATTTTGTCCTCATTCTTATATTGATTCAGCAGTTTTGTATGTCTGCCAAATCCAAGAATTAGCACTCCTTCCGCGAAAGGATCAAGTGTTCCGGCATGTCCTACCTTCTTAAAGCCTGTAGCATACCGGCATTTATTCACAACATCAAATGATGTCCAATCTATCGGCTTATTAATGGGAACGGTCATTCCCAAAAGCTCGCCGTCTTTAGATATCTCGCAATAGTGTATTAACTCTTTCAACATTATCCAAGCTATCGTCAATAATAAATTTTACTTTGGGCACATAGCGCATGATGACTTTCTTTCCTATCTCCAGTTTTATGCGTCCCTTGTTAGCAATCATAACCTTTAAACAGTGCTTACGCACCTTTTCATCCGGAGGATATACGCTAATAAAGATCCGGGCATCTTTCAAGTCCTTCGTTAACTCAACGCGGGACACGGTTAACATGATATCCCGGCATTCTTCGGGAGCAAACCGTATAAGGAAATCTGCTACTGTATGCTGGATCTCTTTAGCTAAACGCTCAGGACGGGATCTCATTGATTATACCTTTAATTTCCGTTTAATGGCTTTTTCTGTGTAATTTTCAATGATATCACCTACTTTGAAATCAGTAAAGGAATCAATAACGATACCGCATTCATATCCTTCTGTGACCTCTTTTGTATCATCTTTAAAGCGCTTAAGAGATGTCAAATATCCATTAAATATTTCTTCACCTTCCCGAAGGATCCGGATGGTGGTATTACGTTTTATAACACCTGTTAAAACAATAGATCCGGCTACAATGCCTATCTTGGAAATCTTGATCAACTGCCGGACTTCGGCAGTTCCGATGATTTCTTGTACTTTCTCGGGTTCCAGCAGACCTTCTAATGCAAGGCGTACATCTTCAACTGCATCGTAAATAACCGTATAGTTCCGGATTTCAACACTGCGTTCTTTAGCCAAATTGAGCGCTTTGTTGGTCGCATTCACATAAAACCCCACAATCACGGCCCGGGAAGCGGAGGCAAGATTAATATCCGATTCATTGATCATACCAATACCGCGATGGATTACATTAACAGCAACTTCCTTGTTGGATAATTTCATAAAGGAATCAGCAAGTGCCTCAATGG
>JAGLUM010000212.1 GCA_023134755.1 Fidelibacterota bacterium
TTCACGCGTTTTTTTGGTATGTCTTCCAACGCGCTCGGTCCATGGATGGTCGGATTTTTCATTGGTATCGCTTACGGAGCAGGCATCCTGTTCAGGATGAATAAAGATCAGCAGCTCTCACACAAGGATATTAGTCTTTTAACCATATCCATGTGTCTGGTACATGCATTTGTTGAAGACACTATGTTCTTCGTGGTAGTAGGTGCAAATTTATGGTGGATCATGGGGGTTCGACTGCTTTTATTAATTATAATTATGAGCATTGTATCACGGGGTAATATTTATAAGAAGCTAAGCTGGATAGGCTTGCCCAAGGAATCAACTATCTCAAATTAATTATCATATATCATAATCAGTTGGTTGAGATACATGATAACTAAACACAGGAGATATGTATGAATGCTCGTTCGTTCAAAGTCTATCCGTACCGCTGGGTTGTACTCATCGCGTATATGCTCATTTGTCTGGTAATCAGTATTCAGTGGTTAACCCATGCCCCGATCGCACGAGCAGCCGAGGTCTATTATCAGGGTCAGTTTAATCCGTATTCAGTAATTAATATTGATTTTCTCGCCATGATATATATGCTGATCTATTTAATTTTCAGCATTCCGGCATCTTATGTTATAGATACCTGGGGTATTAAGCGGGGAATTGGCATTGGCGCCGCAATTTGCGGTATTTCCGCATTAATGAAAGGCATTTTTGCTGATTCTTTTACCGCACAGGTCATTTTTCAAATTGGTCTGGCAATTTCACAGCCTTTCATTTTAAACGCGCTGACCGCTCTTACTGCCCGATGGTTCCCTATGGAAGAGCGCGGAACCGCGGCCGGGTTGGGAACATTGGCACAATATCTAGGAATTATTATTGTGATGATGGTAACTCCGCTGATGGTCGTCACCAATCCCGCACTGGTAAATTATGGCGATGGAATTCAGCGTATGTTGATGATCTACGGTATTATAACTTTTCTGGCCTGCCTCGCTGCTATTTTGCTAATTCGCGAAGAGCCCCCTACACCGCCGGCGGAAAAAGCATATGAACGTCATTCATTTCATGAAGGCTTTAAATACATTTTTCGCCAAAAAGACATGCTTATTACGATCGCTATTTTCTTTATCGGACTGGGAATATTCAATGCGGTCAGCTCTATGACTGATTCGATTGCCGAGTATTTAAAGGTAAAAGATTCTGATGGCATGATTGGAGGTATTATGCTGATCGGCGGTATTATCGGTGCAATTATTTTACCGATTCTTTCAGACAAATTTCGTAAACGAAAGGCTTTCCTCGTCATTTGTATCGCAGGAATGCTTCCCTCAATGTCCGGAATTGCGTTTGCAGGTGTGGTCACGGCAACTCCGGAAGCAGCCTATACGATGGCCTTGATCTCTTCCTTTTTTCTGGGATTTTTCGTTATGAGCGCAGGACCCATAGGCTTTCAGTACGCGGCAGAGGTCAGTTATCCCGCACCTGAATCTACCAGCCAGGGATTATTACTGCTCGCGGGACAGATTACCGGTATGCTTTTTGTCGCCGGTATGAGTATCCGCGCAAATGCATTCTTGCCATTTTTTATGAAACTGTTTGTTGTTTTGGGTGCAATTATTTTTATCACATCCTTATTTCTAAAGGAATCCAAACCGTTGCAGGATTATTATAGCAAAT
>JAGLUM010000213.1 GCA_023134755.1 Fidelibacterota bacterium
GATTACATACCGGGTATAAAATAATGTATTATCATTATATGCAGACGAATTATTTTTCTTTGCAAAAATCGATAACATTATCAGCAATTTCAAGATAATATTTGCTTTCCTCACTGCCGGGTTTGCTTTCCACAATGGGACATCCGGTATCTGTAGCGCTCATAATATCTTCATTTAAGGGGATTTCACCCAAAAACGTCACATTTGAACGTTCGCTTTCTTTCAATCCGCCGTTTTGACCGAACACATAGGATTTGTGTTGGCAGTTTGGGCAGAGAAAATAGCTCATGTTCTCAACAATACCTACGATTGGGACATTGACTTTTTTAAACATACTAATACCGCGTTTAACATCTGCTAATGCCAAATCTTGTGGTGTGGTAACAATAACAGCACCGGTAAGGGAAATTTTCTGTACAAGACTTAGCTGAATATCGCCGGTACCGGGTGGGAGGTCAATAATCAAGTAATCCATTGTTTTCCAGAGAACATCGTTCAGCAACTGGCCCACGGCACGCATAACAAGCGGTCCGCGCCAAATAACGGCAGTACTGGAATCCAGAAAAAAGCCAAGAGACATAAGCTGAATGCCGAATTTAAGAGCCGGAAGAATGCCTTCTTCACTGACCGATTCTGTGGGTTTGTGATGCCCGAACATGATCGGGATACTGGGGCCGTACAGGTCCAGATCCAGCAATCCTACTGAATAGCCTTTTTTCTTCAATGAAATGGCAAGATTTGCGGCTACAGTTGATTTTCCTACACCACCCTTTCCGGATGCGATAGCAATCACATTTTTGGCGTAGGTAACTTTTTTCTGTTCATCAAATGGATTTTTATTATCTTTTTCCATTAGTTTTTCTCCTTAATACAAAAGGGCAGAAAAGACTGCCCTTATTTTTTTCATGTGTTATCCTGTTTTAACCTTCTGTGATAGCTTCAACAGGGCAAGCGGGAATACATGCTAAACAATCAATACAAAGATCTGCATCAACGACTGCTTTGCTGTCAACCAGAGCTAAAGCTTCGACAGGACATACCTCTATACATTCGCCGATACCTTCACACACGTCATGATTAACTACAACTGCCATTATGAATCTCCTTTTTACTATCAAATT
>JAGLUM010000214.1 GCA_023134755.1 Fidelibacterota bacterium
TTACCAGTCACCAGTTACCAGTCACCAGTCACTATTCAAGATAACTCTCTTGACTTTATCTTATTGAAAAGCTATTTTTACAAGCTGTATATTTTAATTAAGGTGTACTATGAAAATACATGCTGAAGATATAAAAAATAGTGAGAACAAACCGGTACATATTGCGATCATCATGGACGGTAACGGTCGCTGGGCAAAGCAACGCGGTTTACCCCGAATGATGGGGCATAATGAAGGGGTTAAGACGGTAAAAGAAATTGTTACGGCATCAGGCGAAGCAGGAATAAAATATTTAACTATTTATGCGTTTTCTAAGGAAAATTGGAACCGGCCGAAAGATGAAGTGAACGCTATCATGTCCCTGCTTTTGAAAACAACAGAAAAAGAAATAAGCGAATTACATCGGAACAATATCCGCGTTAAGGTCATAGGAGACAAGAACGATTTACCCAAAGGGGCATGGGACGTTCTTGAAAAGGGAATTAAGCTGACAAAAAACAATACGCACATGACCCTGATTATCGCGCTCAGCTACGGAAGTCGCGATGAAATCTTGCGGGCAGTTCGCTCTCTCGCTCAGGATATAAAGCGCGGTGAACTGAATCCGGATGATATTAATGAAACGTTATTTGAATCCCGCCTGGATACCCATAATATTCCCGATCCGGATTTAATTATCCGCACGAGCGGAGAATATCGAATCAGTAATTATCTATTGTGGCAGTCCGCGTATGCGGAATATTATTTTGCCCCGGAATTATGGCCGGATTTTCATCGCCAGGAATATTATCGCATAATTATGGAATACGCCAAACGGGAACGGCGTTTCGGAAAAACCAGTGAACAGGTAACAGCATAGCTTATGAAAAAAACAACACGATTATTATGGTTGGTAATATTAATTGGTCTGTTTGGCAGTCTTATAGCCCAACAGCAAACCATGCGTATTGCAAGTGTTTCGGTCATGGGAAACGAAACTGCATCGGATAGAATTATTAAATTATCCATGGGATTAATGGAAGGCAGTGAAATTACCTCCACAGATATTCAGAACGGAATTAAAAAGCTCTATAATTTGCGTTTGTTCAGTGATATCAAAGTAATGGTAGCTGATGAAACGGATGCCGGGATTTATGTAGTGATTCAGGTTTCAGAATACCCCCGCATTAATAATATCTTATTTGAGGGGAACAAAAAATATAAAAAAGAAAAACTGCTTGAAGAGATCAATCTAATGCGCGGGCAGGTCTTTACACCCCATTTGGTAAATAAAGCTAAATTAGCAATAGAAAAAAAATATGCCGAAGCTGGCTACTATAATGTGTTTATCGATGTTACAGCTGAACCTTCCGAAGAAAAAGAAGGCAGGATCGAAATTACTTTTCTAGTGAATGAAGGTCAGCGGGTATTCATTGATGAAATCCGTTTTAATACCAAAGAAGGACTATTCGAATCCTGGCGGCTGCGTTGGCAGCTTAAAGACACTAAACAGCGGGACTGGTACACTTTTTTCCGGGGGGCAAAATTTGACCAGGAAAAATTTGATGATGACAAAAATAAACTCCTGCAATTTTATCGCAATCAAGGTTATAGAGATGCACACATATTAAGGGAAGAAATTGAACTGGATTCCCTTGGAAAGAAAATGATCCTGTATATTAACATTGATGAAGGTCCGAAATATGTGTACCGCAATATATCCATTGAAGGTCCGAAAGTTTACCCTGAAAATTTTTTCCTAAAAAACCTTGAAATGGTCGGTCTGAAAAAAGGCGAGCCTTTTAAGGAAAAATACTTTGAAATGGCAATAGACGGCAAGATCCGCAGCTTATATATGGATACCGGTTATCTTTATACGCAAGTAATACCGGAGATAACGCCTTTTGGAAAAGACTCTCTGGATATAGTTATTAAGGTGGAAGAAAACCATAAAGTCAAGGTGCGCCGCATCAATTTTGTGGGCAATGAACGCACCCGTGAATATGTTATCCGTCGTGAAATGAGGATCATGCCAGGCGATGTATTCAACAGGGAAAAGCTGATGCGTTCACAGCGGGAAGTTTTTATGTTGAATTATTTTGCCGATGTGGTTCCGGATATCGTCCCCGTGGATGATGAGACGATTGATATTGAGATGCGCTTGGAAGAAAAATCCAGCGACCGAGCCAATGCATCCATCGGATACAGTGAATATGACGGATTAACCGGCAGTATTGGTATAGAGATTAACAACCTTGCCGGACGCGGACAGCGCCTTTCGGTCAATTACCAGAAAAGTGCCGGCACCGATTATGTTAGTTTAGGCTTTACCGAACCTTGGCTCGCGGGTCGCCCGAATACCGTGGGTATTAATTTGTATTATTCCCAAAGGGAAATGACGGATAAAACATATTATTGGGAGCCTTATGACAGGAAAACCGTCGGACTGACTACCCATTTCGGTCGTCGTTTCCGCTGGCCGGATAGTTATTTCCGCGGTAGCTGGGCCCTAACATTTGCATACAAAGAATATTATAATGTTCGTGATGAAGATTATTTTTTACAATATAATCCATCAGGACAGAGAAAACTATGGGGAAACAGCTTTTCGCAGATCATTACCCGTGACAGTCGGGATAAACCGGAATTCTCAACCCGCGGATCGAAGTTCGTTTGGAACGCACAGCTATCCGGGGGTATATTTGGCGGGAAGGAAGAGTTTATAAAAAATCGCATTACATTTGAGACATTTACCCCAATTATTGAAAAAGTGGTGTTTTATCAAAACTTCGATATAGGTATAGTTGCTCCCTACGGAGAATACGGAGTTATTCCCTATGACAAACTTTTTCATCTTGGCGGTGCCAATGCAATGAGTTATATTACGCCCCTGCGCGGATATGAAGATGGCAGTGTTTGCCCGCCGAATTCATCCTACGAAAGCGGTAATGCGCTGTTGAAATATTCTTGTGAACTGCGGGTTCTTTTATCTCCCAATCCCACTCTATATGTTTTGGCTTTTGCTGAAGCAGGACGTATTTGGGATGACCTGCGGGATCTGAAAATACCGGAAATGGCGCGATCAGCCGGAGTCGGAGCACGTGTTTACATGCCGATGATGGGTTTGCTAGGCGTTGATTTTGCTTATGGCTTTGATGAACTGTATTATTACGGCAGTAATGGAAAGGTGACATATAAATCCCCGGGTTGGGAAACACACTTTGTCTTTGGAATGCCGTTTTAAAATAAATGAAGGAGAAAATGTTGTGAAAAACTGGAAAAAAATACTTGTATTGTTAATTGTCGTAATGACTGTTGTTTTTGCGGCAGACGAATTAAAGATTGGTTTTATTTATTCCGAACAGATCATTCTTGAATATCAGGAAGCAGTAGATGCAATGAAAAAGTTGGAAGCAGAGGCACTGGAACTTCAGAACATCTATAAAGAAATGCAACTGGATTATCAAACGATGATTGAAAATTATGAAAAACGGAAGCTTGTCAGCTCTGACGCCTGGAAAAGCCAGAAACAAAAAGAAATTATGGATAAAGAACGCCAACTGCAGGCATATCAAATGGAAAAATTTGGCCAAGATGGTGAAATCTATAAAAAAGAAAGCCAATATCTTGGCCCGGTATTGGACAAAATCAATGAAACCCTAAAACGCGTCGGCAAAGAAAAAGGTTATGCCTTTGTGTTTGATGCATCCAAAGGGACCATTGTATATGCCAATGAAAGTCATGATATAACAGAACTTATTTTAGAAGAATTAAAAAAATCAAAATAAGCCAAATTCTCAACAATAACCGGCAAAAATAATATCTTGTATTTACGCCGGTTTTTTATTTCTTTTCAATATGAAAATAATTACCCACATCCTGATATTAACCGCAAGCCTTTTATATATATGTTCCGCGGAAACAGAACCTGATGCACCCTTATTAATGCGTCGATTGAATATGTTTTCGGCGCCGGTTTCATATAATGCTCCTTCCGTAAATATCGGGATAGGATACAGTTCCTATCAACAGCAGCTGTTGCCGATGATTTCATTGAGTATTCCTTTCGGGAATGTCTATCATTTTCAGGGCAGTATAGGAGCTTCAAAAGACAATGTCTTTAATGAAGCATTAAGCATGATGCGGCTCGGTATTGGTATCTGGAAGATGTTTCCGGAACGGACATCCTTCTGGTATGCATTTACATGCTCAGTACGA
>JAGLUM010000215.1 GCA_023134755.1 Fidelibacterota bacterium
ATTTATTTTTCATAAATATTTTATAATAATCACGTAATGTCAAATCTTTTTCCATGTTTTTTCCCTATACTTAATCGTTTAAATACTACCTGCAGCAATAAATGCTGTTATAACAGTGGTGGTTATTGTTGCAAGTATTGAAATAAATGATAATATTGAAGTTTCTCCAATTAATATATCCTCCACAGAACGTTTTACAAGAATAATATCGCCGCGTTGGATTTCAATCTTTTCAGGATGTTTATATTTTTTTGAATCTCTGAGAACAATAGCACTTTTATTGCTTCCTTTATAGTTCACTCCACCTGCCATAGCAATATAGTCCATCACGGTATGTCCCGGGATAAAATTGTAGGTACCGGGACGGTTCACATGACCTGATATCACAATTCTTGGCAAAGTAATAAATTCAATTTTATCCTTTGCCTGCAATTTAAATGTATTCATTTCCGTGCCCGATACAACGAGTTGTTTTTTATCGCGGACAATAACAATTTTTTCATAATCCATCGTGTTACTCACTTGAATCTTCCGTTGGTAAAAATCCCACAGTGTTTCGCCTTTAATAAAGGGGACTAATCCGGTCGTGGATAAGGTATCTACATAGTTTGCTGACGTTAGATCTCCTTTGCTAAATGAAACAAATTTTTTAAGCTTTACCGGGCCATAAACTTCAATACATTCTTTTTCCAGATCGGCAAAGGGAATATAAATAGACTCTCCCGCGTGTAAATATGGGTTACTTTTGAGATCCCCTTTTGTGTAAAAATCATAAATATTAATAATTTTTGTGCCATTTTTGGATTTTATTTCAATTGCATGATCTTTTCCCAAACAGCTTAATGGAACCTTCTTTAATAAATCACTTAAACGCCAGGCAGCGCTAATTGAATAAATGCCCGGATTGATAACAGCACCGACAACAGGAACCCGAATATTTTTTATATCATAAAGGGATATATTGCTATAAGGTCCCGCTTTTTCAGAAATAATTTCTATGGCTTCCGTCAATGTCTTTCCACCAATATTTATGGTTGCAACACCCGGAATTGATAGAACGCCTGTTGGGAGGATCGGCAGTAAATAAATTATCTGTTCCTGTATTTTTTCTATCATAAACTGATCACCGACACCCACGATATACTCATCGGGATCAATTTCTGCTTCCATTTCGATTGGAGACGGCATAATAGAAATCGCTCCTCTTTGTATTCTATCATATGATGTAGATAACTCAACCGACCAGGCGGATACGGTTATTAACATGAATATGAGTACTATTATGCTAATTTTTTTCAAAATGCTCTCCTTTTTTAAGGTCTACATGTTGTTATATCATTAAACATCAAATCTATCGGTAAGTATAACTTATTTTTCAATAAATAAAAAATATTTTCTGTATGTTTATACTTATTTAGATAAAATCATTTTTTTCACTTTCACTGGATCATGATTTATATTCAGGCGATATACATACACCCCGGAAGGCAAACTTGTTCCGTTAAAGTTAACTTCATACCGTCCGGAAGATTGATATTCTTGTACCAGATTTCTTATCTGTTCTCCACGTATGTTAAACACAGTCAGTTCAACATAAGCTGATGTGTTTAGTGTATAAGCAATGGTTGTCCTCGGATTAAAGGGATTGGGATAATTTTGATATAAAATATATTCTTCCGGTAAAATTGTGTTTATATCAACTGATACATTATAACCCATAAACCGTAAAATATAACCTGCAAGGGTCTCCTTTGATATTAAGGTGCTAATGGTTTCAAAGGGAAAACCCATAACCATGACTTTGCAGGGTGTATCTCCTTCGGGTACTGTTCCTTCAAAACTGACAGCGGCTGTTTGGCTATTACCGTATTTTAAGGCCAAAATAGATCCTCCGGTGGTAGAAAATACATCGGGATAATCTTCCGCATAGGTTTCAGGTTCACTGCCGTCATCAGAGTATTGAAAATTTAGATTTTCAAAAATGCTCCCGGTCGCTCCGGAAACCATATAATTTCCTGCATCATCAGCAGCATATACCGTTTTTAGATAATTATGAATGAATGCTTTGTCTGCCGTTGTGCCTTTATAATCCAAATCCCAGGCAATTTCTGACCCACTGACAAATAATTTGCCACCCTGTTTTAAATAGGATATAATACTGTCCTGCTCAATACTGTCAAAGGTTTCATCTGCGGTGCTTTCGTCGCCAAGAATCCACCATACCATATCGTAATCCTTTAAATCAACATCTCCGTTAATGACCGTTTCATTAGTACAGCTTTCATATGCGACGCCCCATGTATTCATTGCTTTTGCTGTTTGTGCCGCTATGGCATGAGTTGAAGATGTATAAGAACCCGTACCTGAAAAACGGTCAAACCCATCCACAATGAGAATCTGTTTTTC
>JAGLUM010000216.1 GCA_023134755.1 Fidelibacterota bacterium
TTTACTCTGGTATTGAACTTGGTACTTGAAATGGATTTGCCATCCTTCGCGATGCCCCTGATCGGCGGTGGATTTGCTTTCATAGTTCTTTTCGGCCAGCAGGCACCGGGTAAGAATTTCTTTAAGGGTATTGCTGCCGGATTGGGCGGTGCGTTCAATACCTTCCTGAGTGCTATCAGCTCATTCTCGAATATTATTTCCTATATTCGTTTATTTGCTGTAGGTATGGCATCGGTCGCAATTGCATCCAGCTTTAACGATATTGCAGCTTCCATGGGGGAAGGACCTCTAATTATTGCCGCAGTCATTGTGCTGTTAATTGGACATGGATTAAATATAATTATGGGCTTATTATCTGTGATCGTTCACGGTATTCGTTTAAACATGTTGGAATTTAGCGGGCAGCTTGGACTGGAATGGACCGGCTACAAGTATGAGCCCTTTAAAGAAAAATAAAGTAAAACAAAAAACGTAAAGACTAAAGGAGACATAAAAATGATGGATCTCGCAATGTTTGGTTCAGCTGCAGCATTAGGTCTGGCAGCATTAGGCTCAGCAATGGGAACAGGTGTGGCTTCACAAGCTGCTATCGGCGGCTGGAAAAAATGCTTTGCTAATGATAAACCGGCACCCTTTATGCTGGTTGCATTTGCCGGCGCACCCTTAACACAAACTATCTATGGCTTTTTATTGATGCAGTTTATCGGCAATAGTGATAAAGATCCTCTCGGATTACTTGGAGCTGGTATTTTTGGCGGTTTAGCAATGGGTTTATCTGCATTTATGCAGGGAAAAGCCGCTGCACGTGCTGCTGACGCATTAGCGGAAACCGGAAAAGGAACCGCAAACTATTTTATGGTAATCGGTATTGTTGAAACTGTTGCCTTATTTGTCATGGTATTCTTGTTACTGATGCTGTAATAATAAAATTACATGGGAATGTATTAAACAGCTCGTGTTTATCATGAGCTGTTTTGTTTTATTTTCATCATCTCCAAAGAACAGGAAAATATTATTTGATTTATAATAGAATTCACTAAATTTAGCTGTGATCATGATAAACATAAGATAAAGGGAGAGTATGAAACGATTTGCAAGCATTATTGTACTATGTATTGCCTTCGGAACAGCAGGTGCAGCAGAAAATTATGAAAAAATAAAATCATATCA
>JAGLUM010000217.1 GCA_023134755.1 Fidelibacterota bacterium
TCCGTCTTTGCGTAATCTAAAAAAGAACGATAATCCTTCATGTACGCTTCCAGGCGTTTCATTTGTGACTCGGGAATATAATCCCAGGCATTTTTTCGTTCCCAAAACAGAGCTTTCTTTAGTTCTTCCGGATCTGTTTTTTTCCCTAACATATATAACTCCTTTTTTTCAATCTAAAATATAGAGATTTCATCCTAAAACCAAAATGAAAAACCATAAGAAAGCCCGTTAAATATACTTTCCTAGATATTCCTGAGTAAAATCAAATACTTGGGTCAAATTATAAAAATATGAGGTAATTAATTGTAGAGACGTGCCATGGCAGGTTTCTACGGAATTTGGGGTATTTTTTGTAGAGCCACGCTATGACGTGGCTTTACTACACGATTATTTATTACAACTTAATTATTTGTTATCTTCATGATAAAGGCAAACTCAAAGGCAATTTCTTTGTATACCTGAAAGCGCCCGGAAGCACCGCCGTGTCCATAATCCATTTCTGTTTTTAACAGAAGGAGATTATCATCTGTCTTCATATCACGAAGCTTTGCAGTCCATTTTGCCGGTTCCCAATATTGTACCTGGGAATCATGCAGACCGGAGGTAATAAGCACATTCGGATAATCCATGGCTGCCACATTGTCATAGGGCGAGTAGCTCAATATATAATCATAGTATTCTTTAATATTGGGATTTCCCCATTCATCATATTCATTGGTGGTTAAGGGAATACTATCATCCAGCATAGTAGTAACCACATCTACAAAGGGAGCCTGCGCAACAATGCCGGCAAATTTTTCAGGTGCCCTATTTACCACGGCGCCCATCAGCAGTCCACCCGCACTACCTCCCATGGCAACCATGTTGTCATAGCGTGTATAATTTTGCTTTACAAGATAGTCCGCACAGTCAATAAAATCGGTAAAGGTGTTTTTCTTCTTCAGTAGTTTCCCGTCTTCATACCAGTAGCGACCCATTTCCTGTCCGCCGCGAATATGTGCGATTACATAAATATAGCCGCGGTTCAGTAGACTGAGCCGAACGCTGCTAAAATAAGGGGTCATATTCATGCCGTAGGAACCGTATGCATAAAGGATAAGCGGAGCACTGCCGTTTAAGGACGTACCTTTTTTATATACAACCGATAAGGGGATCCTGACACCGTCACGGGCTTCTGCCCAGAGACGTTTGGTTTCATAATCATCCGAATCAAATTTACCAAGTACTTCGCGCTGTTTTTTCAGTATTTGCTTTCCACTAATCATATTATAATCATACGTGGATCTTGGCGTTGTCATAGATTCGTAGACATAACGCAGTTCTTGCGCATCAAATTCACGATTTATGTTAATCTGGACATAATAGACTTCTTCATCAAATTGGATATAATTATCAATTTTCCCGTTGTAGCTGACAATTCGTAAGCGGGGTAGTGCGTTACTGCGTTCCTGCAGTACATAGCGGTCTTTAAAAAACTCTGTGTTTTCCAGCAGTACATCTTCGCGGTGTGGAACAATATCTTTCCAGTTTTTGCGGCCCGGTGCACTGATTGGCACAGCAACCAGTTTAAAATTCCGGGCATTATCGTTGGTGCGAATATAAAATACGTTTCCTACATCCACCGGATGGTACTCAAGTCCGCGAATACGTTTTTGGATCGGAACAGGTTTTGCTGTCGGTGTGTCGGCATTAATAAACTGATATTCTGTAGTGAGGGTAGATTCTGATACCAGCATGATATATTTTCCGCTTTTAGAACGATAAACTCCGTGATAAAAGGTATTTTCGGTTTCATCATATACCAGTTCATCGTCTTCAACGGGCGCGCCTAATACGTGCCGGAATGTTTTTGAGGGACGTAAGGTTTCATCCTTGGTATTGTAAAAAATAGTTTTATTGTCATTTGCCCAGGCAACACCGCCGGGGGTATTTACAATGCGATCTTTTAAAAATTTGCCCGTTTTCAAGTCTAGAAATCGCAGTGTATATTTGCGGCGACTCAGTGTGTCTTCTCCAAAAGCAATCATTTCGTTGTTGGGGGATACAAATAACCCTGAAACCCGGTAATAGGCGTAACCCTCAGCGAGTTCATTAACATTCAGTAAAATTTCTTCTTCTGCGTTCTCATCTGTTTTACGGCAATAAATCGGATATTCTTTGCCTTTTTCATATCTTGTATAATACAAAAAACCATTCATGCGGTATGGCACAGACGAATCATCCTGTTTAATACGGGCAATCATTTCTTTATACAGTTTTTTCTGTAATCTTTCGCTGTCTTTCATTTTTGTTTCGGTATAGGCGTTTTCTGCTTCAAGATAATCAATGACTTCCGGATTTTCCCGATCGCGCAACCAGTAATAGGGATCAATACGTGTATCATTGTGAACTATCAGTTTTTTTTCAATTTTCTTTGCAACAGGTGCTTCTATCATAGTATCTCCACACGATGTTAATGTCAGGAGTACAACAACAATAAGTATCCACGATATTTTTTTCACTGGGAACTCCTTTTATTTTCTTTTTAATGAAAATTTCATTCTACGGTTGATCATTTGTTGGGCCTTGGTTCGGGGTGGTATGTGCGTTAGACTTAGCGCACGGACATCTTCTACTGAAACAAAGGCCTTTGGATTATAATTTTTAACAATATTAAGAAATAACGGAATATCCTTACGCTTAATAACCGAAAAAACCAATCGGACCTCTCCTGAAATACCGCGTGCCGCAATATTGGTAACACCATGGTATTCTTGTTTTAAGTGTTCGATCAATTCATCTGCTGGTTTATTGGTAATCACGCGCATGGTTACCATGCCCATAGCTAATCTGCGTTCCACAGTGATCCCGATAAAATTTCCAATGGCAAAACCGGCCGCGTATGCGACATAGTTGATCCAGCTTATGTTAATATCTTTCATGATGTGAGATACAACAACAATCCAAATCAGGACTTCAAAAAAACCCATCATAGATGCAAGTATCCGCTCTCCGCGGGCCACAAAAATAATGCGAACAGTCCCAATCGTCACGTCACAAATACGAGCAAGCATAATCAGTAATGGAATTATGAGATAATGAACGAGCTGAGGATGAAGCGATGTAAAGAGTTCCATATAACTCCCCTATTTTATCAAATGAATTTACAAAAAGAACTTTCGGAAACAAACAGAGAATGCGAAATCCAAAACCGAATATTTCAAAAACTTGAGGCAAGTTTTTGCGTACCAGTACCTATAATAAGGATTTACCAGCCTTTTTACTTTTATACTGTGAGTAATGTTACACATTAACAGAAAAAAACTTGAGGCAAGTTTTTGATT
>JAGLUM010000218.1 GCA_023134755.1 Fidelibacterota bacterium
ACGGTTTTTTGGGGAGGTGGAATTGTCCGTGCCCGGAGTGCCGCCGGAATACAGGGATTGCTGCCATATATTTTTGCTCGTTCTGCAGCGTTCCATTGTAAAACCCGGATCCGGCCAATCCGGAATACCAGTTGTATAGCTATCGGATATTTGTCCTTGTGCACCCAACAATGAAAAGGGTTTTGATGTGCTGTTGGAAATGCCATACATACCGAAACGGGAATCTTCAATTGTAAAACGAGAAATGGAATCGGGAATAAGGGAATCATATTCACCCGCGTAGTTTTGGTCCAGAATAAGTCCGTATTGTCCGGGTAAAAGCAATGAATCCGGAAAAGCAATCACCATATCCGTGTCCTGCACATCACAAAGAAAATAATGTGTAAGAACAATGATACTATCCGACATATTAACGACCTCGATAAATTCCCCGGTATTGTCATTATCCGGATCGATCATAAATTCATTAAAAACACACTGCGCATGTGGGGTTGATAAAATAATCAGGCATAATAAAAACCTCATGAATTGTTTCATGTAAAAATGTAAGCAAAAAGGAAATAAGAAAAGGTGACAAGGGTCACAAAATGCAAAATTTAATGTTTTATCAAATCTTGATAGGTTTTTTCGGCACCCCGGATAATTTCTGCTTCGTTGGGAACAATTCGGTTCTGCATCAAGATTTTTCCGTCGCAAATAACGGTATCAATACATTCAGCATCCGCGCTGTACACCATATTTGAAATAAGGTGTCCGGATGGAATTAATCGGTGGTGATTGAGATTTATCAACATACAATCGGCCAGCAACCCCTCCTCGATCCGTCCCGCGTTCAAGCCTACTGCTTTAGCGCCGTTACGGGTTGCCATATCAAAGACCTGCTGTGCGGGAGCGCTTGTCGGATCTCCGCTGTCTGCTTTTGCCCGTAAAGCGACAAATTTCATTTCATCCAGCATGGAAAGACTGTTATTTGAACTGGCACCGTCTGTTCCCAGCGTAAGAGGAATACCGTGTTCCATAGCCAAATGATATTGGAATTTACCGGAACTTAATTTCATATTTGAAATAGGGCAATGAGAAATAGTCGCACCGCTGCGTTTCAGGATATCCCAATCATTATCGTTAAGATGAAGGCAGTGAACCGCAATAACATGTGGTCCCAAGAGTCCGGTCGAGTCCAGATACTCCACCGGTCGCAAACCGAATTTTTTGAGAGAATTCTCTACCTCGGTTTTAGTCTCGGAAACATGGATCTGGACCATGCGGTTTTGTTCTCTGGCACATTCCGCGCATTTCCGAAGGGTTTTGTCCGAAACGGTATACATAGCATGAGGACCGAAAGTAAAACGAACGCGCCCGGAGAAATCTTTTTCATGTGAAAATACTTCATCCGCGCAACGCATTTGCTCCTCCGATTTTCCGGGATCTCCGGCATCGATCAGGACTAAAGATATATCCGCGCGCAGACCCATTTCTTCAACTGCCCGTGCCGCGCCGAGCGGATACCAGTACATGTCGTTAAAATACACCGTGCCGGATTTGATCATTTCAAGCGCGGCCAGGCGTGTACCGTGATAAACACCCTCTTCGGTCAGTCCGGTTTCCAGCGGCCAGATATGATCGTGTAACCACGTAAACAGCTCAATGTCGTCCGCGTAAGAACGCATCAACGTCATTGCGGCGTGGGTATGAGTATTGTAAAAAGCGGGAAGTATAGCGAAAGATTTTCCATCAATTATGGTATCAGCCACAACATCCAGAGAAGGAGCAATGCGGGAAAAATGCTTATTCTCGATAAATACGTCTACACGCTGATCCTGCAGTAAAACCTGTTTGATGAGTATCGACATCCTTACTCCTTATAGCGATCGGGCCAACATTTAATTAATCGTTCGTAAATAAATTTTTCATATCCCTGAGATTTGGGTTTATATAAAACACCGTCAGGAAGATTTTCAGGGAGATAATTCTGCTTTGCGAAACCATCTTTGTGGTCATGCGGATATTTGTATCCCATTCCGTATTGAAACTGGCGCATCGTTTCAGTCGGCGCATTTCGCAGATGTAGCGGCACGGATTGAAACCCCGTCTCCCGCACAATATTTTGTGCAGACCGGATAGCCATATACGAGGCATTGCTCTTAGGCGAGCCGGCCAAAAAGGTAGTTACCTGTGATAAAACGATTGCTGCTTCCGGCATCCCGATAGCCTTTACTGCTTGAAATCCTGCGTTTGCAATAACAAGTCCCTGCGGATCCGCATTGCCGATATCTTCCGAAGCCAGAATAATTAGCCGGCGCGCGATAAAAACCGGATCTTCTCCGCCTTCAAGCATCACTGCCATCCAGTACACTGCCGCGTCCGGATCAGAACCGCGCACACTTTTTATAAAAGCGGAAATGGTATCATAATGATAATCGCCGTCCTTATCGTAAAGCAGGGCACGTTCCTGCAATGCTGTTTGAATATTTTCTTTGTTTAGAGATAGTGCAATATTTCCCGGGTCTTTCCCGCGTACGAGCTGTACGGCAATATCCAAGGTATTATACATCTTACGTGCATCCCCTCCGGAAGACATGATAAGAAATTGCTTTATATCTTCGGGCAGATCGATGGTATATTTGGATAAAACCACATCTTCGTTCAGCGCACGTTCGATAAGTGTGTTCAAATTTTCGGGTTCTAAAGCCTGCAGACGGATGATCCGGCAACGGGACAAAAGGGGTGAGATCACTTCGAAAGACGGGTTTTCCGTGGTGGCACCGATCAGCATGATATCACCGTCTTCCACCGCATGCAGCAGTGCGTCCTGCTGGCTTTTGCTAAAACGATGGATTTCATCGATAAAAAGCAGGGTTTTCTTACCCATTTCATGGTGGGACGCTGCTTTTCGAATAATCTCACGTACATCTTTTACGCCGGCAGAGACAGCAGAAAGTTCATAAAACATCGCACCGGCTACTTTGGAAATAATCCGCGCCAACGTCGTTTTGCCCGTTCCCGGCGGTCCCCAAAAGATCAGGGAAAACAAAGAATGCGACTGGATCATCTGGTGAATAAAATTCCCTTCACCGACTAAATGAACCTGACCGGCAAAGTGTTCAAGATCGGCTGGCCGCATGCGAGCAGCAAGGGGCGGAAGATTTGCAGATGATGTGAATAAGGTTTTTTTTGACATGTTTAATAATACAAGTATAAAGGCAAAAGTACAAAGGCAAACTTGTTCTCCGAAGCTTCGGGGTCGAAGCGTAGGGGAAAGATAAAAGTAAATCCGAAGAAAAAAGTTATAAATTATCTGTCCGGCGTAGTCTTGAGACGTAGACGGATAAATTAGGGGCTAGAAGAAAGAGATATTATTGTCAATGATTGCGGAGCATAATTAGTTGTTCCTATTTATAAGATTAACAATAACCTTTATTATGATATCTTTATCTTCCGGACGGCTGGAAGCGACCATCAAAGTTAATGCCACCAGAGCATTATCGACAATTCTTCGGGAGCCATCGCGCTTATAAAGACATCTGTTTCCATCAAGGAACCATAGAAATAATGATGCAGCAATCCGTTTGTTTCCATCCACAAAGGGATGATTTTTGATAATAAAATAAAGAAGATGTGCCGTTTTTTCTTCAATAGTGGGATAAGCGTCCACTCCGTCAATGGTCTGGTAGATATTTTTTAGCGATCCTTCCAGAGATTTATCTTTTTCAATCCCAAATAGACCTAATTCTTCACCCTTAGATTGAATTTGTCTTTTCATCGTTTGTATACTTCGGCGGGCTGATTCATAATCCAATATAAAAAGCAGTTTTTTCTTTGTTCCCGTAACTTTCAGTTGATTCCGGTCAAAATCATCCAGCACCTGCAAACCATAAGTAAAATCAGAAATAATCTTGAATAATCCTTGTGTTTCACTACGTGAGAGTTTTCTAGTATCAGCAACGTTTTGCATGACCTTAACCGTTTTACTTAATTCCACCAAATGCTGTTCTGCCTGACGCAGTCGCTTTTGATTGACTGCATAGCCTTTTACTATGTAATCACGAAGAATATTCGTTGCCCAGATACGGAATTGAGTTGCAACCTTTGAGTTAATCCGGTAACCGACTGATATGATTACATCTAAATTATAATGAAAAATACTTCGCTTAACCGTTCGCCTGCCTTCAGTTTGAACTTGTGCAAATTTTGCACAAGTTGATTCGCTCAACAACTCTTTGGTTCTATAAATGTTGTTAATATGTTTTGTTATTACACTGCGATCAGTTTTAAAAAGATGGCTAATCTGTTGCTGATTTAACCATACAGTATTTTGGGTAAGATTTACTTGTAATATAGGTGCCTTCCCTTTGGGCTTATAAAAGACAATGTCATTTTGTTGTTGTTCGGTCATATGTTTTCCATTCAAAGTATAAGGAATTGTCGATATGGACGTATAATTATGCGTCTTTACCAGCCTTA
>JAGLUM010000219.1 GCA_023134755.1 Fidelibacterota bacterium
TGCAATATTCTGAGAATTTCAATGATTTCCTCAAAACAGCTATTCCGGAGCTAGCGCGGGTCAAAGCACAAACCTACCTGGACGCATCACAAGATTGTCCGGATACTATTTATTATTCTATACTTCCCTGGATCCGCTTCACATCGGTATCTCATCCGTTGGATATTCCCAACACCGAAGGCGTTCCCATACTCACTTTCGGAAAAACCTTCAGCGAAGGAGATCGTCTGATGATGCCTGTGGGTATTCATGCTCACCACGCACTCGTAGATGGTATGCATATTGCAGAATTTATTGATACTTTTCAAGAGCGCCTAAATCGTGAATTGTGAACAAAGCTGAAAATTCCTAATATATAATTTATAAATATTTTTTTTCCATTCTCAATTGTCAATTATCCATTGTTAATTATTTTACTAACCGCTCGGTAAGTTTTTCTTGACAAACGGAACTTTTTAACTTACTTTCCGTTCGGTAAGTTAAATGGAGGAATGAAATGGCAGAAACAACACATAATAAAATTCTTGATGTCGCATCGAAAACCTTTTCAGAAAAGGGATATAACGGTACCTCAATGCGCGAGATCGCAGAGGTATTAAATATCACTAAGGCGGCACTTTACTATCACTTTTCCGGGAAAGAGGCAATATTTAGCGCTTGTATCACAAATTCCCTGGATAAAATGGCCCGGGCCTATGAGGACATGGCAAAATCGAATGATCCTATTTGGGATAAATTAGAAGCGATGATAGATGGTATTTTTACCTTTTCGCAATCTCAGCCGCATATCTTTAAATTAATTACCATGTTAATGTCTCGAAGCTTTGACCGTGATATTGATAAACGTATGTTACATGATTTCTTTAAACGGCAGCAGAAATCCATCAACACAATTGTTCAAAGGGGCGTTGAACGGGGAGAAATACGCGATGATATCCCTGTTAATTTGCTGGCATCCGGCATTACCGGACTTATTCATCATACTACCGGTCCAAAAATAAAAAGTATGCAGAAAATTAATTATACAAAGGAAGAACAAATCAATTATCTGATGAAACTTTTAAAAGGAGGTTTTGCAAAAAGATGAAACGATTTATTATATTCATTACCTTATTTACGGCGTTCCTCTTTGCCCGTGATATCACACTCGTCGAAGCAGAGAAATTAGCGCTTGAAAATAATCTTCAAATCAAACTCTCTGAAGCTTCGTTAAAAAAAGCAAAGGTGTCCAGACGGGAATCGCTGGCTAACTTTTTTCCCAGTATCAACTCGTTTTATCAACTGACAGATAATCTGGAATTACCGGTTATGGTGGTTGATTTTGACGGCGATGGCCCTGCTCCCCCCACTGAACTTACAATGGGAAAGCAATTTAGCTCAACAGCGGGAATCCAGCTTTCCTATCCGGTCTTTACCGGCGGTGCAATTATCAACGGACAGCTGATGACTTCTGCCATGGTGAATTTATCTGAATTAAGCCTGCGGGATCAGGTTAATACGGTGGTACATACCATCCGTGTTCTATATTATCAGGCTCAGATGCTGGAATCAATGATCGATGCAACAAAACAGGGACTTGCTTCAGCGAAGGAAAATTACGAACTCGCGTTGAAACGGCAGTTTGTCGGACAGGCTACTAAGCTGGATGTACTCCAGGCACAGGTTCGCTATGAATCCTATAAACCGCAACTGGTATCTTTGGAAAACCAGAAGGTTTCTGTACTGACAAATTTAAAAATCTACATCAACGATCCCTTACTTAAGGATGTCCAAATTCCCGGCAGGCTGGAACAAATCCCTAACCCTTATGCCGAACTGGATATTGAAGATCTATTAGAGATCACCCGGGATGAACGTCTTGAGCTTAAAATAGCTGAAGAACAAAAGAAAATGGCTACATACCAACGAAATTTAATGTTAAGCGGTATTATGCCGAAAGTACAGCTGGGATCCAGCGTGCAGTGGCAAGGTAATGCTGATGTATTCAGTGATCTGGATCACCTGCGTAGTTCCAATATTTCTGTTAGTGTATCACTCCCTCTTTTTGCCGGCGGAAAACAAGCGGCAAGCATACAAAAAGCAGCTATCGGAGTTAAGGAAGCAAATTACCAATATGAACAAATTGAAAATTATATTTATTCCGATGTGGATGCTTCATACAGAAAAGTGGATGAAACCCTTTCAAATATTTACGCGACAGAAGGCGTGATCAAGCAAGCAGAAGAAGCCCTGCGTCTTTCAAAATTACTCTATGAAACCGGCTTTGCCACGCAGCTGGAATTAATGACGGCAGAAAGCGGATATATCGGCGCACAGTCAAATTATATCAGTTCAGTATTTCAGTACAACCTGGCTGTTGAAACTCTAAAAAAATCATTGAACAATTTACTCACATACGATGGAGAATAACATGTCGAAAAAAACCATTATCTTTAGTTTGCTTATTATTGTCTTCCTGGTTTCTTGCGGTGCTCGCGGCGACAAGTCAGCACAATCAGACAATTACAAAAAGACACTTGTTGAGATCAAGGCGCTGACAGAGGCGCTTCCGGATTCAGCTAATAATATTGAGGCACGTCGATATTTAGCACGCGTACAGAAACTTCTGCGTCCGGTAAGCAATAACGCTAAGAAAAATGGCTTAACTATTGTCCCTGTTAATGTCCGTCCGGTAGAAGCGGGAAATATTGTTGAGAAGATCCAATATCTTGGTGATATAGAGGGTAATCCCAGTGTTGTGGTCTACCCTAAATTAACTGATATTATTACTGATATTCATGTCGAAAACGGCGACTACGTCCACAAAAATGATGTCTTGGCAAATATTAACGATGCTACCGTTCGGGCATCGAAACGGCAAGTCGAAGCTGCTTATCTTAGCGCAAAAAGTCAGGTTGCAAATGTCAATGTCGAATACGAGCGCATGAAAATCCTGTTTGATGAGAATGCGATCAGTCGAAGCAACTGGGATCAGATCGTGACCCAGCGCGAGGTGGCAGAAGCCGGACTCAAGCAGGCGGAAGCTGCACTTGAAATAGCATCAACACAGCTTAAATACGCGACTATAACAGCGCCGATCAGCGGGTATGTGTCAAATACAATGTATGAGCCCGGTGACATGGCAACTCCGCAAAAGCCCTTCGCGTCTATTCACAAAATCAAGACACTAAAAATTGATGTAAATGTCACAGAAAGCGATTTGGGAAAAATTGCAATCGGAAAGCGATGCGAAGTTTCTGTGAGTGCTTATCCTGATGAGATTTTTGAGGGAAACGTTATCAATATATCACCGGTAATCAATCCCATGACCCGTACGGCAGAAATTGAGGTCCAGATTGATAATGCAGATATGCGCCTGAAACCCGGTATGTTTGCACGGGTATCCATTGTTACACATGAACGTGATAACGTGCTCATTATTGATAAAGCAGCAACAAGCAAGCAGACCGTATTAAAACGTTTTGGTGACAGCTTGCGTGATGACAAGGTCGTTGAAACCTACAGTTGTTATATTGTACGCGAGGGAATCGCACTGCAAGTACCGATTCAGATCGGTATTCAATCTAAGACACAGTACGAAGTCGTCAACGGTTTGCTCCAAGGTGACCTGGTGGTTGTTATGGGACAAAATAATCTTGCCGACTCAACCCTGATTGAAATTGTTAAATAGCCCGGAGAAAAAGGTTAATATATGAAATTATCATCATTAAGTATAAAGCGGCCCGTTACCTTCTTTATGATCTATATAATTGCTATCGGGTTTGGGATATTCGGCTTAACACAATTAAAACTGGACCTTTATCCTGATATGGACTTCCCCATGGCGATCGTAATCACCAATTACGAAGGGGTTGGTCCCGAAGATATTGAAAACACCTTAACCCGCGTTTTGGAAAGATCGATCATTGCGGTGGAAGGTATTAAACATGTCAGTTCCACTTCCAGCAAGGGGGTTTCCATTATTCAGCTTGAATTTAACTGGGGAACGGATATGAACCAGGCGGAAACCGATATTCGGCGTAAAATTGATTTTGTCCGGGATTTTTTGCCCACCGATGCTTCCGAACCTCTAACAATAGTATTTGACCCCTCTTTGATGCCGGTAATGCGCTTAATGGTCACATCCGATCAGCTTGGCAGCGCGGAATTACGCCGCTTGGTGGAAGAACATATCCAGCCGCGATTGGAGCGTATTGACGGAGTCGCATCCGCCAGTGTCAATGGCGGTTTAGAGCGAGAAATTCAGGTCAATATCAATCCTTATGAGCTGGCTGCCAATAATATCTCTATTCTGGATGTTGCAAACCTGATTACCTTTGCCAACATTCCCATTCCGGGTGGATTAATTGAAGAAGGCGAAAAAGAATTTGCCGTAACAACCGATTCAGAATTCGAAAGTATT
>JAGLUM010000022.1 GCA_023134755.1 Fidelibacterota bacterium
ATCCAGCGACTGAGCAACACCATTGTGCAGGATCGTACAATTTACGAAGATGCCAAGATCTTTGCTCGCAGTATTCATGATATGAAAAAAATGGATGATCGCGACTGGGAAAATTATCAGGAACTCTTTCAGGAAATGACGTTCTATCTGCGGCCGCCGGATTTGGTCGTTTATTTAAAAGCATCTACGGATTCGCTGATATCACGTATTAAAAAACGCGGGCGCGACTATGAGAAAAGTATTGATCTTGAATACCTGCACCTGTTAAATATTTACTACGACCGTTGGATCAATGAATTACTGGAATCAAAAGAAATACCTGTTTTGGTCATTCATACCGATGGGAAGGATTTTCATACTGATAAACGTTATTGTGAAGACGTTTATCAACGTATTTACAACACGCTAAATAAATGAGGTGAATCATGAAAGTGATGAAAATAGCCAAAAGCAAGCTGCCGACAGTTGACTTTAATAACCTGGGATTCGGCAAATATTACGGCGATCACATGTTGGTCAAAATATATGAGAACGGCGTGTGGAAAGAATCGGAAATTGTACCATTTGGAGACATGCTGCTCTCTCCGGCAAATATTACATTACATTATAGCCAAAGTATATTTGAAGGCATGAAAGCCTTTCGCGGGGAAGATGGTGTTGTACGTCTTTTCCGCCCGGAAAAAAATATTACCCGTCTGAATTTTTCTGCAGAACGGATGTGCATACCTCAGCTTGATGAAAAAGAAACTTTAAAAGAACTTATGGAATTGATCTCTCTCGATAAAGCGTTTACACCTTCTCATTTAGGATCATCACTCTACATTCGCCCCTTTATTTTTGCGGCAGATCCGGCCCTGGGAGTAAAAGTCAGTGATACCTATCGTTTTATGATCATTACAACGCCGGTAGATGCTTATTACGGAAGAAAACTTCAGACTTTGAGTATTTACGCGACCAAAGAATTTACACGTGCTGCTCTGGGTGGGACAGGACATGTAAAAGCCGCTGCAAACTATTCACAGAGTCTGTATGCTGCTAAGAAAGCACTGGATAAAGGATACAAGCAAATCATGTGGCTGGATGGCCAGGAACACAAGTATGTGGATGAAGTCGGCGTCATGAACATCATGTTTGTTATTAATGACACCCTGATCACACCAACTCTCGACCAAGGCACTATTCTTGCGGGCATCACCCGGGAAAGTGTGCTGTTTCTTGCCCGCGAAATGGGCTGGAGGGTTGAAGAACGCCGCATTGCATTCCAGGAAATCCTTGACGCATCGAAAAATGGCAGTCTGCAGGAATGCTTCGGTACCGGTACGGCCGCTACAATCGCTCCGGTTGGACGCATCGGATACGATGACGGTAAAGATATTATTCTCAATAATAATGAAGTCGGCCCCTATGCCAAGAAGATCTATGAACAGCTTCTGGGCATTCAATACGGGAAAATCGAGGATAAATACGGCTGGACCGTTGAAATAAAATAGGCTTCATTAGAACGAAAGTACGAAAAAAATGATTGACCCGCATGTACATCTACGGGACGGAAAGCAACAGCATAAAGAAACCCTGTTGCACGGTCTTCGTGTGGCTGAAAAAATTGGTTTGGCCGCTGTATTTGATATGCCGAACACCGCCCCCCCTATTCTGCATCGCAGCGATGTACTCCGGCGATTGAGCATAGCAAGGGCGGCAGGTTCATCCGTGTTTTATGGATTATATTGTGGACTTACCTCCGATTCCACACAGATCACAGAGGCGGTAGAATGTGTGCGTGAATTTCAACAGGTGGTAGGACTTAAACTTTTTGCTGGTAAATCAACAGGAAATTTATCGATCCCGGATACTGTATCCCAGCGTAGGGTATTTCAAACTCTCACGGAACATGATTACCGGGGTGTGCTGGCAATTCACTGTGAAGATGAAGCAGATTTCCGGCCGACAGACTGGGACCCGCAGCGTCCAATCACACATACAATGGTACGACCGCCTATTGCGGAGATCCATTCCATTACAAAAATGATCAAGCTGGCACGGGAAACCAGGTTTAAAGGCACCCTGCATGTCTGCCATATTTCACTCTCTGAAAGCGTGGAAATCATCGAAGCTGCGCGTATGGACATAGCTTTTCAAATCACCTGCGGCGCGACCCCCCACCATCTCCTGCTTTGGGATACAACAATGGAAAATGCTGATGGATTGTTGCTCAAAATGAACCCGCCGTTGCGCAGTAAGTCCAACCAAATAGCATTGATGCAGATGCTGCTGGACGGCCGGATCGACTGGATTGAAACGGATCATGCTCCGCATCTGAAAAAAGAAAAACTGGAGCCGCCTTACGCGTCCGGTATCCCGGGATTTCCTATTTTGCCGGATCTGCTCCGGATACTTCGCGAAAAGGGGGCATCCGATTCTTTGATCTCACGTATTACCCATGACCGCGTTTGCGAGATATTTGGATTAGCCATACCTAACCGGGAGATACAGGATATTGACGTATTTAATGAATATGAGGTAAATGCCTATAGCGATTGGATTAAAAAACGAAAACAGACAGAATAACACTGCCCCTTCTTTAGACGGGATAACCGGATAAATAGGATAAGACAAAAAAAGCTTTTGGCGAAGAAATGGGGGAGTAGCGGGAAAGTTATTTTCCAGTAAGAGCGATCGGGGCACCCCTGCAATAAATATATAAATCATTCTCAAGACCAGGAGGGAAACATGTTTAGAGAAAGATTAGCACAGCTTAGTTATGAAAATACTATTCCGATGTTCGGCCCGGATCACCTGATCTATCTGGTTATAATTTTGGTGGTATGTACCGCTTTTTTAATTTTCGCGAAAAAAACCTTCAATAAAGAAAAAGCAGTTAAGGTTGGTAGAATTCTGGGAATTATCGCTATCATCCATCTATTTTTAGAGATCCCGACTCTGCGGCTTATTCTTGGGATGCCTCTGGCAACGAGTTTACCGTTGCATTTATGCAATTTCGGCATGATCGCGGTTGGCATTATGCTCATTACCCGAAAACAATGGGCTATTGATCTGGCTTATTTTTGGGCACTCTGCGGTGCCACCCAGTCCTTGCTCACTCCGGATCTGCAATACATATTTCCCCATCCACTGGCTATCACCTTTTTTACGGCGCACACCATCGAGATCGTGGGTGTTTTATATGCGGTTATTGTCCTGAAAATGCGTCCTTACTGGTCGTCCATTCCTAAGGTCTTTGCCGTTAC
>JAGLUM010000220.1 GCA_023134755.1 Fidelibacterota bacterium
TGAGGTATGGGGTATGAGGTATGAGGTATGAGGTATGAGGTATGAGGTATGAGGTATAGGGAGTGATAATTAATAAATAATTATTATAAAGGGGGCGAATATGGGGGATTTCAAGCAATTAGAAGTTTGGAAAATTGCAAAAGATTTAGCTGTTTATATTTATACACTGACAAAACAGAATGATTTTAATAAGGATTTTGGATTAAGAGATCAAATAAGAAAAGCTGCGATAAGTATCTCAAGTAATATCAGTGAAGGTGATGAGAGTGGAACAAATAAAATGTGTGTTCGATATTTACATATTGCCAAGGGCTCCAATGCTGAAATTCAAACACAAACTATCATTGCTAATGAAATTGGCTACATAAGCAATAAAGAGAAAGATTATATCCTCTTACAATGTGAGATAATTTCAAAAAAATTATTTAATCTAATTAAATATCGATCCCACACCCCAAACCACAAACCCCAAACCTAATAACATAAATGAATAAAAAAAATAAATATATCACTGTCACTAAACCTTTTCTTCCTGAGCTGAAGGAGTTTATTCCATACTTGGAATCTATATGGGATAAAAAATGGGTGACAAATAATGGACAATTACATCAGCGTCTGGAATATGAACTTGAAGATTTTCTGGGTGTAAAATATGTGTCCTTATGTACAAATGGAACCTTGGCTTTAATGTTGGCCTTAAAGGCTCTGGATATCACAGGAGAAGTTATTACAACACCGTTTAGTTTTATTGCCACATCCCATGCCATAGTATGGAATAATGCAACGCCGGTATTTTGTGATATTGACGAGAAAACATTCAATATTGATCCTGATAAGATAGAAAAACTGATCACGGATAAAACTACAACCATTATGCCTGTACATGTCTATGGCAATCCCTGTGATAATGAAAAAATTCAAGCTATAGCAAGAAGATATGATTTGGCGCTTATTTATGATGCGGCTCATGCTTTTCAGGTAAAAAAAGATAAGCAAAGTATTTTAACATGGGGTGATATCTCTGTTTTGAGTTTTCACGCGACAAAAGTGTTTAATACTTTTGAAGGTGGAGCCGTGATTTGCCATACTCAGGAAATGAAACAAAAAGTAGATGACCTGAAAAACTTTGGGATTCATGGAGAAACAGAAGTTGTAACAACCGGAATTAACGCAAAAATGAATGAAGTTCAGGCCGCGATGGGTCTTTTACAATTGAAGTATATTGATTCAAATATTATTAAACGGAAAATAATTGCGGACTTATATATCGAAAACTTAAAATCAGTTCCAGGATTAAGCTTGTTTAGCTATCTTCCGGGAGTAGATGCAAATTATTCATATTTTCCGGTATTAATAGATGAAAATGTATATGGAAAATCAAGAGATTTTTTGTATGAAGTATTTAAAGAGCAAAATATATTCACCAGAAGATATTTTTATCCCCTGATATCACAATTCCCGATGTATTCACATTTGGCATCAGCAAGACCGGACAATCTTCCGATTGCTGAACGTATCGCATCGCAGATTTTATGCCTTCCGATTTATCCTGAATTATTACCGGATGATACTTCCCGGATTTGTTCAATTATCAAGGATGGTTTCAGGAAATGACGAAATCAGAAATGAAAGAGAAAGCAATAAAAGGTGTTACCTGGAGTTTGATTGAGCGATTCGGGATCCAGGGGATTAAATTCGTATTAGTTATAATCTTGGCAAGATTGTTATCACCGGAAGAATTCGGAATTATTGGCATGATCACGGTATTTTTTCTGGTTGCTCAGGTTTTTATCGATAGCGGATTTGGACAAGCTTACGTACAAAAGAAGGAAGTAAGTGATACAGATGCCAATACGGTTTTTTATTCCAATTTGATTATCAGCGTTATTTTATATTTAATATTATGGATTGCCGCGCCATCTATCGCATCTTTTTATGAACAACCCATCCTTGTTAAACTGATCCGGGTGATGGGGATTATTATGATAATCAACGCTTTTAGTATTATACAGATAGCGCAGTTAACCCGTGCGGTGAATTTTAAACGTAAATCTAAAATTTCTTTAATTTCTGTTACTGCTTCCGGTTTATTAGGGGTTTCTGCTGCTTGGTATGGATTAGGAGTATGGAGTCTGGTAATTCAAAATTTATCTGAACGTCTCTTTATTACCATAGGGCTCTGGTTTACATCGAAATGGGTACCTTCATTTTCTTTCTCAAGATCATCCTTTAAGGAAATGTTTAAATATGGAATATGGATTTTGCTTGGCGGTGTTTTGGATAAAATATTTGATAACATATATGTGTTAGTTATTGGTAAATTATTTCCAATTGCACAATTGGGATTTTATACACAGGCAAAAAAATTCCAGCGTCTTTCGTCCCAGCAGATAGCCGGTTCAATCGGCATAGTTACATTTCCGGTCTTTTCTCAAGTACAATCAAATATTCCCCGCCTGCAAAACGTGTTAAAAAAGTTTTTGCAGCAGACCCTGATCTTTATGACCCCATTATTGGTCATTTTTATTGTTGTTGCTAAACCCTTTGTAATACTTTTTCTAACCGATAAATGGGCTCCGATGATACCATATCTGCAATTACTTTGTGTCGTTGGTATCATATATCCGATAAACATGGTAAATGCTAAAGTTTTACTTGCCTTGGGAAAAAGTAAATTAAATTTTAACCTAAGTTTGCTTAAAAACAGTCTGCGCATTATAAATATTGTTGTTATGTGCCGCTACGGAGTTATTTATATTATATTAGGAGAGGTTGTTCTCTCTTTTATTTCTATTATAATCAATACCTGGTTTACCCGCAAGTTTATGGATTATGGTCTGTTTAAACAAAGCAGGGACGTATGGAAAATCATCGTGTCCGGTGCTGTTGCGGGTGCTGCAGGCGGCGTTTTAACACTTTATATAAATAATTTATGGTTTTTACTTGCTGCGGGGATCACTTTAGTAGGCGGTATCTATCTCGCATTGCAGTACCTTATAAATCGCGATGTTCTTCTTGAAACTATTCGCTTAAAAGATACTTTCATCGGACGTAGATAAATATCATTTATACCCTATATAAAGAAGATTTTAATTTGTTTTATCCTTTTTTAAACTTTAATAAAATATATAATCAATGAAAAAAGTATTTATATTAGGAAATCCCAGATCGGGTACAACACTTTTAAGAATTATGCTCAATTCACATCCGGATATTATTGCTGCCCCGGAAAGTGGTTTTATGCAATGGTGGTATAAAAAATATGCCACATGGTCGTATAAAGATGCTTTAAACAGTAAAAAAATACATGATTTTGTAGGTGATGTGTTTTCAAGTAAAAAAATTGAGAATTGGGAGTTGGATAGAGATGAAATAATTCAACTTATTCATAATGTTAAACCTGATAATTATGGGGATTTATGTGAATTATTTTATATATCCAGAGCAAAAATATTTAAAAAAACACCCAAAGTAATTATTGATAAAAACAATTATTATATTCATCATCTTGAAACAATAAATAAAATATGGCCCAATGCATATTATTTACATTTAATTCGGGATGGGAGAGATGTTGCATGTTCATATATGGCTATTAAATCGTTAAAAACCTCATCGATCTATAAGCCTCAATTATTTGACCATATTGAGGATATAGCTAAAGAATGGAAAGAAAATAATTTAAAGATCGAAAAATATTTAAATAAAAACGTGAAAGATAAATATCTAACAATAAAATATGAAGATCTTGTATTAGATACAGAAAAGCAGTTAATACAAATCACAGATCTTTTAGAAGTAAATTACAGAAAAGTTATGTTAGAATATTATAAATATAATGATGAACCCAAAAGCACCTTGGATTGGAAGAAAAACACACTAAAGAAACCTGATAAAAATAATATTGGTAAGTATAAATATACCTTATCCCGTAAAGAAATCGAAAAATTTGATTATATAGCCAAAACACTTTTATCCAAGTATAATTATGTATAAATACAAAGTAAGTATCCGTTTAATGACTTACAACCATGCTGATTATATTAAGCAAGCTATGGATGGTATTATGATGCAAAAAACGGATTTTGTATTTGAAGTTGT
>JAGLUM010000221.1 GCA_023134755.1 Fidelibacterota bacterium
CTCTCCAATAAAAATCGATTAGTTGATAGCAGGGTTTCCGGAGTTCCGCAATCGTACCAGTCGTTGATCTTAACGGCTTTGAAGGGTTCACCCGCTTTTATCATGATAGCTAGCGCGTCGGTCAATTGATATTCATTCCGGGTTTTGATATTCTCCCGGATCAGCGTTTCAATGGCTTGCTTTAATTTCCGTTGACTTTGGATAAAATACACACCCGCGATGGCTAAATTTGTGGGCGGATGTTCCGGTTTTTCGACCATACCGGTAATTATGTTGTTTTCATCCGTTTCCACGATTCCAAAACGTTGGGGATTGTCGACTTCTACAACCGCGATAACATTATTAGAACAATTATGGAATAATTGGTAATCCATATCAATAATGGTATCACCGAGAATAATAAGTGCAGGCTCGTCAACATCATCCAATCCGTACAAAACGGCATGTCCCAGCCCTTTCATTTCTTCCTGAACGGGAAAATGAAAATGTCCCGGATATTTTTCCTTGAAATAGAAAATAACCGCTTCTTTTTTATAACCAACAATAACGGATATTTGGTCAAACCCAGCTTCAAAGAGAAATCCAGATATATGTTCCAGAATAGGTTTTCCGGCAACCGGAACCATCACCTTAGGTCTGTTAAACGTATGCGGTTGTAAGCGCTTTCCAATCCCGGCTGCGGGGATAATTGCTTTCATTCTGTTCTTTTAACCTCGTAACCTAACTGTTTAATCGTATCTTTGACTAATTCCATATTGGGACTTCCGGTTATCCGGGCAGTTTTCGTTTCTAAATTTACGTTAACATTACTTACTCCGTCAAGTGAAGAAAGACCTTTTTTTACATTCGCCACACAGTGCTGACATGTCATCCCTTCAATATACAGCGTATGTTCTGTTTTCGATCCCGGAGAGGGAATTTCACAAAACTCACTACTTTCATCATTACCTCGATATTTCGATACCATTTTTCGTAGCAGCGAGTAAATAATTAAAACAACCAGTGTAATACCGGAAGCAATAGATAACCAAGCCGGAAGTATGCTGTGCTCATGCCCCTGCACCATTATACCTGTAAACCATGAAGCGGGTAGAAACTGATCTAGTATAACTCCGCCGGTAAATGCCCCCAGAATGATCGTTCCCAAATAAACCGCAAGAGATTTTTTCCCAAGAGTCTTTGCTATTACAGAGATGGTCGCCGCATTGGTCGCAGGACCTGCCATGAGAAACACAAATGCAGCACCGGGTGAGAGACCTTTCATCAATAGTGCGGCGGCAACCGGGACCGAACTGGTGGCGCAGACATATAAAGGAATGGAGGCAACAAGCATTACAAGCATAGATAGGTAGGGATTGGATAGATAATTCATAAAGAAATCATCTGGCACCATAACAGCAATTAGTCCGGCAATTAAAATTCCAATCGCCAGCCATTTTGCGATATCGTCTATAAAATCAACAAAGGCATATTTAAAAATTGCCGGTATTTTTTTCCACCCTTTTGGAAGTTCTTCTTCAAGTGCATTTGCATATTTATGCGGTTTTTCTCCTTCAACCACATTGGTCAGCATTCCGCCAATGATTCCGGTAATAAAGGCAACAACGGGCCGAATGATCGCAAAGGGCAATCCCAGCAGTGAATAGGTGATCATAATAGAATCCACACCGGTTTGCGGAGTAGAAATTAAAAAAGACTGACTGGCCCCCTTTGAGGCGCCGTTACGGTATAATCCAACAGCGGTAGGGATAACCCCGCAGGAACATAAAGGCATTGGTACGCCCAGCAATGAGGCATAAAAAATCGAACGCAGATTTGCGCCACCGAGATAATGCTTCAATTTGCCCGGCTTGAACCCGAACTTTAATATCCCCGCAATGAAAAAACCCAACAGCAGATAAGGCGCCATAGATAGGGTTAGATCATATATTTCCTTGAAATACAGTTGTAAAAATCCCATAAATGCTTCTTTTATTTAAAATATCATCTTTCAACGCATATACTTGTATTTGTTCCGAAAAAGTGAAGGTTTATATTTATTATTATGCTTCGTTTTTTTCCACCATTTTGATATGTTCCCACTTCCCGCTGCGATAGCGCATATAAAATACCACACTGAAAAGCATAAAGACCATTACGACCACCATCCATCCGGTTTCAGCAGATAAATTAAACATCTTTAATACAAGCACAAGAACAATTACCATCAGATAATGCAGACACACGGATGCGACCATTGACCAGCGGGTATCACCTGCCCCACGAAGAACCCCAATAAAGGTTATTAGTACCGCTTCGATCATCACATATAGAGCTGCCACCCTTAGCATAAATACTGCCGTTGGAACCGCCGCTTCAAACACAGCACTTGGCGTCGCGGGACGAAAAACCTGTACTAGTGCTTCCGGAAAGAAAACAAAAAGGATCAGCACAAAAAACGAGTACATTGCTCCGATTTTTAATCCGGACTTCGCAGCTTTTTTCGCTGTTTCTACGTTACCGGCACCCATATAACGGCCGACCAGGCTTATGATAGCGATTTCAATCCCGATAAGAGGGACATAGGAGACCATATCCCAGTTAAACATAATAGTAGTTGCTGTTGCTGTTACATTTCCCATAGAATGAAAAGTCAGAATCATGATATTGAAGGCAAAAAAGGTCAACAAAAATTCTATTCCGGTCGGATAACCGTAATGCAGTAATTTTTTCATGATTTGCGGATAATACCGAAAGGATTTCATGACATGGAATTCAGTCCGATTTTGTTTACCGAAATAAGCCATTGCAAGGACAATCACTCCGGTCATGCCCCCGATAATAGTTCCATAGGCCGCACCGCGAATGCCCATGGCGGGAAAACCCAGTTTGCCAAAAATGAGAATATAATTTACCCCTACATTTACGATCATTGATACAAGGGCAGCTAACATGACAATACGGGTTCGTCCAATGCCGGAAAAATACGAACTGAAAGCTGTACGGAAAAGCCCGAAAATGGTCCCGTAAACCAAAATATTGAAATATACCATCTGGAGCTCCATCTGCTGTCCCGGAATATTCATCAGAAGGAAAAATTTATATGCTAAAGGTTTTAACAACAGAATGATCGGATAGGCGATCAGTACAATAATAAAAGCCTGCGTGGTAGTGGTTGGACAGGAATTTTTCCGTTTTGCACCAAGGTATTGTGCAACCAAAGCGGTAGAATATCCAATCAATCCCATAAAAAATGTCATCATCATAAAAGATGTCAGCCCTCCGCTCATGGCGGCATTCATGGTCTCCGGCCCAAGCCGGGACAAAAACATCCGGTCAGTAAAGGTCATTACCGTATCACAGGCATATGAAATTACCATAGGAAGGGCGATCGCCAGCATTTCCCGAATACCTCCGGGTATATGTTGTTGAGTATTTTTTATCAGATTCTGCTCCACAATCCTGCCTCCTGAAAAACAGTCTCAAATAATAAGACCCTTTGCTTTAGAATAAAAAGGAAAAGTACTAT
>JAGLUM010000222.1 GCA_023134755.1 Fidelibacterota bacterium
TTTAGGGCAGATTCTTTATTTTTATGCTGTGAACGTTCATTCTGGCAGGTAACAACAATGTTTGTCGGAATATGTGTAATTCGGATAGCGGAATCTGTTTTATTTACATGCTGACCGCCCGCCCCGCTTGCCCGAAAGGTATCAATACGTAAATCCGAAGGATTAATTTCAATTTCAATATCGTCGTCAACTTCCGGATAGACAAAAACCGAAGCAAAACTGGTCTGCCGTTTCCCCTGCGCATTAAAGGGTGAAATACGTACAAGCCGATGTACTCCGATCTCACATTTTAGGTATCCGTAAGCATAGGCCCCTTTTACTTCGATCACCGCTTCTTTAATACCGGCTTCATCGCCGGGTTGAAAATTTAACACATTATATTCGTATCCGCGGCGCTCCATCCAGCGGGTGTACAAACGATAAAGCATGCTGGCCCAATCGTGTGATTCTGTTCCTCCTGCTCCCGGGTGAATAATCAGGATCGCATCGTTTTTATCATGCTTTCCGGATAATAATTTTTCGATCTCCAAATTATTAATTGTATCACGAAATTGATTCACTAACTCATCCAATTCATTAAGATCACATGCATTCTCTTCCAACAACATCCATTGCAGATCGATATCATCCTTTAATTGGCGGAGCAATTTCCAGCGTTTAACTTCATATTCAAGGTCAGATATTTCTTTCGAAACCGTTTGCGCGTGCTGATTATCCTGCCAAAAATTCGCTACCATGGTTTTTTCCCGCAATGTTTCCATTTTCTGCTGTTTTTCATCCAGGTCGATATAAGTTGAGACTTCCTCATACTTTTTCAGGATGTCCCGGTAGACTTCATTTATTTGTTCGGGTGTTAACATAAAAATCCTCTGTTTACAGCATAATGCACTCGCTGAGCGCTTTTCAGGTAGTATTTTAGTTACAATTTCAGTTGTCTTTTATGATCGCTTCGGTTTCCAGCGCAATAATAAGCTCTTCGTTGGTAGGAATAACAGCAACTTTTATTTTTGAGTCGTCAGCATGAATGAAACCTTCTTTGCCGCGAATTGTTGCAAGATTTTTTTCTTCATCTAATCTCAATCCCATGTAATTCATGTTTTCGCAAACCGGACCCCGGGTCAAATCCGCATTTTCACCAACTCCGCCGGTAAAAATAATGCCATCTACCCGTCCCAGAGCTGCCGCATAGGAGCCAATGTATTTTTTAATGCGGTAATTATACATATTGAATGCCAGTTCCGCTTTTTTATCGTTCTTAAGAATATCATCTTCAACATCCCGAAGATCACTTGATTTTTTGTAAATACCTATAATGCCGCTTCTTTTATTAAGCATCATATTCATATCATCGATACTCATATTTTCATTCTCGGCTATTCTCAAAACGGCACCGCCGTCAACATCTCCGCAGCGGGTTCCCATCATCAAACCTTCCATCGGTGTAAAGCCCATAGAGGTATCAATGGATCTACCGCCTTTTACCGCGGTAATTGATCCTCCATTACCGATATGGCAGGATATGAGATTTAATTCTTCGATGGGTTGATCTACCAACTCGGCAAAACGGCGTGTTACAAAATAATGCGATGTTCCGTGGAAACCATAGCGACGAATTGCATATTTCTCATAATATTCATACGGAAGTGCGTACATGTAAGCATAATCCGGCATTGTTGAATGAAATGCAGTATCAAAAACACCAACCATAGGAGTCGATGGCAAGTAAGCTTGTGCTGCTTTGACACCCTCAATATTTGCAGGATTGTGCAGGGGCGCCAGCTCAATACAGTTGTTTAATACGTCCATCACACGTTCTGTGATCAAAACGCTTGATATAAAGTGTTCTCCCCCATGCACCAAGCGGTGACCCACTGCGTCAATATCGTTGTAACTATTCAGTACCCCATGGGCTTTATCAATAAGTAAAGATAAAGCTAATTCAATTGCAGCATGATGATCAGGAATATTTTTATCAAAGATTACTTTTTCGGATCCTCTTTTTTCGTGCTTGATTCGAGACCGTTTCAACCCAATACTTTCAATAAGTCCCTTAGCCAGGTAATCTCTTTTTTTTGTGTCAATTACCTGATATTTTACTGATGAGCTTCCCGAATTAATAATCAATATCTTCATGTACTTCCTCCGATAAAATTATGACGAAATATAATAGTTAATACCTTGTTTAAAAACGGATATTTTCTTTTTTTTAGAATCTAAAAATTACCAGTTACCAGTTACGATTCACGGTTTCCGTTTTCGCTCTCACGTTGCTCGAGCTTCTGTCTATGCGGTGCTTCGCCGGACAAGTCGTCGGACAAGCACGACTTACGTGTTACGACTTTACGACTCTATTCTCCACTAGTCACCAGTCA
>JAGLUM010000223.1 GCA_023134755.1 Fidelibacterota bacterium
GAATAGACGGAAATGCCTGCTCGGGATGTTGCAGATACTCCATCAGAGCCTCACTGCGTTCACGCCCGAGTTTCATTTTTCCGCTAAGTTTTTTATATAGATCTGATAAATAATCCTGCATCAGTGTAATTCTATGTGTTCTGCGTGAAGCGGCTTACCGAAAAAGGCAGCGGCATGCGCGTTAAAAAGTTCAACTGATCCGGTAGTTAAAAAATGCTGTTCTCTCCCTTTGTGGCAGCGGGTCTCAATTTCAGGGTGGCGTCGCAGATAATCTTCCAGCCGGTCAATCACAAGCGGCCCCTGATCTATTATACTGATATGTTCCGGAACGTATTTCCGTATAAGCGGAAGCAGTAGCGGATAATGGGTACAGGCAAGCATGATCGTATCAATATTCTCATCCTGTGTCAACAAGACTTCCACATGCCGTCGAACAAAATATTCTGCCGCGGGAGTGTCAACTTCATTGTTTTCCACCAGCGGCACCCACATGGGACAGGCTTCCTGGTACAGAGTAATAGCCGGAAACAACTTTTTAAGTTCCAGGTAATAGGAATTGGATTTTACTGTTCCGCTTGTGCCAAATAACCCAACCTTTCCCGTTATACTGATTTCGCCTACTATTTCCACACTGGGGCGAATTACGCCCAAAACTCTACGGTCCGGATAACTGGCAGGCAAATCCCGCTGCTGAATGGTCCTGAGTGCCTTTGCCGAGGCCGTATTGCAAGCCAGAATGACCAGGGAACATCCTGCGTCAAATAAAGCTGTAACTCCCTGTAAAGTATAGCGGTAAATAGTTTCGAATGAACGCGTTCCGTAAGGGGTCCGCGCGGTATCACCCAAATACAAATAATCATAATCCGGCAGGCGTTTACTGATGTTATTAAAAACAGTCAGCCCGCCGAGTCCGCTGTCAAAAATGCCGATGGGTCCTTTTGTGTTTTTCATTTAATGATCTTTTATTTCGCGTTCTTGGTTTTTCTTAAAATCACGGATCGCCAGGTACAGAGAATAGGCAATTTCCTGTCGATAAGAATCCTTTTTTAAATTCTTTAACTCGCCCCAGTTCGATATAAATCCAATTTCAGTCAGGATAGCCGGCATTGCCGGACCGATCAGAACAATAAAACTTGCCTGTTTTACGCCGCGTGTACGGCAGCCCATGCGGTTCTTATAGTTTGATTCAACTGCCTGAGCTAATGCTTCACTATCCTTCATATACACACTTTGTGCCATAGTTGATAAAATGTACTGCTCCGGAGAAAGCAGCTTTTTATAGCGTTCCTGATCTTCTTCAAGTTCAATAACCTTATTTTCCCGGGCGGCAATTTCTATGGACTTCTCGGTGCTTTTGGGTGATAATAAATAGGTCTCGGTTCCGTAGGGACGGGATGACTCTACAGAATTGCAGTGGATACTGATAAAAAGTTTTCCGCCGGCTTCATTTGCGATTTTCGGGCGCTGCCAGAGAGGAACAAAAATATCCTTTTCGCGAGTGTAAACCACTTTTACACCAAGTTTACTTTCAAGAAGGCGCCCCAGACGGAGGGACACATCCAGTGCAATATTCTTTTCCATGGTTCCATCCGGCGCAATGGCACCCGGTGATTTTTTTCCACCGTGACCCGGATCGATTACAATGGTGTCTATCATCCATCGATTTTTAATTTGTGTTTCACTTATCGGAGTTGTGCTCTTCTGGTATGAGTGGCGCAGACTAATAACAATGTCCCCGCTTTGGGGATCAATAAAATAATCCAGACCGTCTATTTTCATCCGCATCTTGACATTGAATTGCAGCATATCTTTTGCCATGATTGGAATGATCTCCCGAATTACACCAGCGGAATATTTGCGAGAAAGTTTATTCATATTGGCTGACGCGCCGTAAATGGATACATATAAATATTGATTATTGCCCTGCCAGACCCGGCAATGTTCTTTTCGAAACGCTGTATTGGTCTTTATGCGCACAATGGTGCCGTTTTTCATTTCCCGCAGAGTGATATCTATAATAGAAAAATCTGATGGCGATAAAATGTAATGCCGGTCAGCGGGATTATACTGCACCTTCGGAAAGGCTTCCTGTTTTAATATACGGATAAATTCCGCCTCAGGAATATACAGACCGTAACTCAGGCGCTCTACCGTGGTCGGCAGATGGTACCATTTCCCGTTAATTTGGTAGAATGTGGAATTGGCATAAAAAATATATTCTTTTCCCGATAGCGTTGCCGTTAAGGTCCAGTCCTCGGTATTTATTGAATTGATTTCCCCATAGGTTTTAAAAAAATGGTTTAGGGACATCCATTTCGCACCGTACAGGCTGGATGCAAAAATATTTTGAGATTCACTGGATGCGGTAAGACGAAAGCTGACAACCTGAGAAAATGCCGGAATTATACCGAGCAGTAAAATAATCACGAGAAGGTATTTTTTTATCTTTTGCATCTGTTAAATTTAACTTTTTTTACTTTATTTTCTAATGATTTTTTCGTTAAAATACAGCATAGATCATGAGGTTAAGTATGAAATGGCTTTTTTCTATCTTTTTTTGCATCAGTTTCTGCATGTTATTCGCGGCAGAACCTGTTTTTTATGATGCTACTCCCTATCTTGAAGGTATGGCCTTTGACAATACTCTCCCTTTCAGTCGCCTTCCCCTGGAAGCTGAAAATCAGGTGCGTAAACCGGTTTGGGATCTAAGCCGAAACAGCGCCGGGATTGCCGCCCATTTTATTACTGATGCTACGGAAATTCATGTGCGCTGGGAACTCCTGAATGATTTTCATATGGTTCATATGCCCGGAACCGGGATCCGCGGTGTTGATCTATATGTTCGTAGTGATAAGGTCTGGTATTTTGTTGCTACGGGAAAACCGTATAATATTCTCAATACAACAAAATTAATACATAATTTAAATGGTGATTCCAGGGAATATCTGCTGTATTGTCCTCTGTATGACGGACTCAAACAGCTATCGATCGGGATCAATGAGAATGCTGTAATTAACGGTGTCGAATGGGATCGGGCACCCGTTGTTTTTTACGGCACCAGCATAACGCAGGGAGGATGTGTTTCCCGTCCCGGAATGGCATATCCGGCTATCATCGGTAGAAAGCTGAATGTTGAAACCATCAATCTCGGATTCTCGGGAAACGGACACATGGACCCGGAGATAATGGATTATATTGCGACTATTGATGCGTCTTGTTATGTGTTCGATTGCTTCCCAAATATGAATTTAGACATGATCCGGGACCGTGTCGAAGAAGTTATCCGTTCCATGCTGGAAAAGCGACCCGATACTCCCCTGTTGCTCGTTCCCAATATTATGCCCGAGGATGCCTGGCATAATCTGATGGTATATCAAGAGATCACAGCAAAAAATAATGAACTTGAAGCTATCTATTCCCGCTTAAAACGCAAGTATAAAAACCTGCATTATCTACCTGCTAAAAAAATCAGACATGTACCTGTCGAAGGCACAGTGGACGGTATTCATCTTACGGACCTTGGACAAAACCGCATGGCGGATGTTTTGGGAAAAAAAGTGAAAAGATTGATTAAATAATGAATCGTAATTTACAACTTACGGTTCACGACTTACCGTTTACGACTCACGTCTTACACTTCCAACATCATTAACATCGTGGCTGCTGATATGGGAATAACTATATTATCATCAAAATGGCTGAAAAGAGCTTCAAAGAGGGCACAAAACACAACCACAACACTGGCTTTCCAGAGCGGAATATACGGAAAAGCGAGCAGAAACAGTATCAGTCCGGCAACAATAAATGCGAGGGTACCTTCGATGGTATAGTGTTTAAACCAGGCATGTTTACCAATCCATTGACCAACCAGTCCCGAAGCAGAATCTCCCACACTTAAAAGCAGGCAAGCCGGAACAGATATATGAATCGGAAAAATCAGTAAAATAAAAAAGAACACGATAGCGATATGAGAAGCCGCTGTCATTTTATTTTCTTCATCAATCCGGACAAACGGGGAAACTAACAGCAAAAACCATTTTTTTATCAACGAATTGTAACGCCGTAAGTAGTCTGCCAAGACAAAAAGACCACCAAAAACAGCAAATAATATCATCGTCCATTGCTGTCCGTTTAAAGGACCTATATCCGGAAAGAAATAATACATTAGCGGGATGAATGCGGTAAATAGATGGATAAATTGGCGGCGTACTTCTTGTTTGTTCAACATTTATTCGGGTAATTCTTCTTCATTGTAACGACTGACAACCAGATCGATCGGCTGCGGCACGGTAAGTACCGTTGTACCCGGGACCGATTGGTAGATAACAGTATTGGGCAGCAGGTCGTTGCGGTCACGGTAACTCACAGTCCCGATACGCAAACCGGCATTATTAATTACTTGAAGGGCATCTTGCAGACTTATATTGATCACCGTTGGAACAATCCAGTTACTGAGTCCTAAACTAATTTTTACATGTACTTTGGAGCCGGGACGGATCAGTTCCCCTGCCGGAATAGATTGCCAGTAAATAACTTCACGGAGCATATCTGAAAAACCATAGGATATCGAATCGATATTGAGGTTTTTATTTTCCAGTAAAATCTCGGCGCCCCGCAGTGTTTTTCCAGTTAAATCGGGAATAATTACATTCTCAAAGGGAATACTCACATCGAGGTAAACCCGTCGACCCAATTTCACCCGTGTACCGGGCCGTGGCATTTGGGAAATTATGCGAAAAGGTTCTATATCATTACGCGGAATGGATTTCCCGCGCACCGGCGTAAACTTTTCCAACAATAAAAGATGCTTAGCTTCTTCCCAGCTTAATCCCTTCACATCCAGCAAAATCCTCTCCTGATTCTGGCGTACAAACCGGGGAAGAATAACATAATTAAACAAAACAGCCAATACTGTGAACATTACAAATAATACGGTTACGAATATTAAGAGTTCGCGGATACGTTCTTTAAACGTTTTTTTCTTCCGGGGATGTTTCGTTTCTTCAATCAGAACTTTAATTTTATGTTTTTTTCGATTCATTAAATAAATTTAACATTTTCTTAATGCAATAGCAAATGAACCTTGATGAAAAAGTTGATCCGTCTTCTCCCCCGAAGCTTCGGGGCCGGATCAGGCTTCGTTACGACTTACATCATACTTTGCTCGACAGGCAAGCAATTTTCCATTCTCAGTTGTCAATTATCAATTCTCCATTTTCCCATTTCCCCTGCTTCACCGAGGCTTCAGTCTTTGCTCCTTCGGAGCTTCGCCTGACAAGACACTGGGCAGGTGCGACCGTTCCCTACCTTATTTCTTCAAAATATTGCCTCTATTATCTGTGCGATTGATTCGGCTTTTCCTTCGGTATAGAAATGGACTCCCGGTACATTTGCTTCAAGCAATTGTACCACTTGTTCTTTGCAAAAAGAGATCCCAACGTCTTTCACTTCGGCACTTGTACTGCAACGTGAGACTGCAGAGACCAGATCGGGAGGTAAATCAACATAGAAGGTATGAGGAAGAAAATCAATATCGTACTTACGCCGGATCGGTTTAATACCGGGGATAATGGGAACAGAAATGCCTGCATCGCGGCACCGTTGTACAAAGGTGAAGTAGTACTCGTTGATAAAGAACATCTGGGTAACAATGTAGTGGGCTCCGGCATCTACCTTTTGTTTCAACATAGCAATGTCATGTTTGATATTGGGAGCCTCCGCATGTTTTTCCGGATATCCGGCAACGCCAATGCAAAACGATGTGGATACAGGATCAGAGAGTGTGGGATCGAGGTACTCCCCCTGATTGATGGCTGTGATCTGGCGCACCATACCGTCCGTGTGTTCATATCCTCCTTTATGGGCAATAAAACGTCGCTCTCCACGAGGAGGATCACCCCGCAATGCGAACACATTATCGATGCCAAGAAAATTCAGTTCAATAAGCTGATCCTCGAGTTGTTCGCATGATTGCCCTCCGCAAATAAGGTGAGGAATTACGGGAATACCATAGCGGTACTGGATCGCAGCTGATAGCGCAACTGTTCCAG
>JAGLUM010000224.1 GCA_023134755.1 Fidelibacterota bacterium
TGGCTCGGGCAGATCAAAATCGATACTTCCTTCATCCACACGTTTCTTCTTAAGTATCTTAGCGAGCTTACTCATTGTGGATAATTCTGTGTAAAATGCACCCTCTCCCCGGTCCAGAATATCCTGTACATCCTTGTATGTAAACCGTTGCCGGCTGTGGATAACAGATGGCATGATCTCATACGACAAACATTCACCCTTGTTTGAGACAGTCATTATTGCTGTCATTGCCAGGCGGTCCGTATTCGGCTGTAATGAGCACAATATGGTACTTAGTTTTTCGGGAAGCATATGAATGACCTGATTGGTAAAATATACCGAGGTTCCGCGCGCGATAGCATCATCATCCAGTGGTGTTGAAAGGGGAACATAATGACTAACATCTGCGATATGTACACCCAAGAGATAATTCCCTTCCTGTGTCATTTTTATCGAAACCGCGTCATCAAAATCCTTGGCATCATCGGGGTCAATAGTAAAACAGGGAATATCCCGTAGATCCTTTCGATGCGGATCATCCGGGATTTTAAATACTATCTTATCAACCTGCTTAATGGTCTCCGGGGAAAAAGCGTCGGGAATATTATGCTTATTTGCAACAAAAATAGCGTCAAACTCAGATGTGTTCTCTTTACCAACAATACTTTTTAAACGCCCCAGGTGTCGCTGCCCTCCTGTTTTCCAGGTGATAATTTCCACCATAATGTATTCACCTTCCTGCGGTGAAAGATCGTTCATATCCTCAATAATTATCTCTGAACGAAGATGGAAAATAGCAGGTATGCCAAGGGAGTACCCGTGCAGTTTATGGTAAATGCAGATAAATTCATTTTTACCCCGTGTAACCACACGTTTAATATGGCCTTCTAAATCACGATCGTGTCTTCGCTTCCGATGTATAACGACCGCAACGGTATCGCCATGGCAGGCATTAGCGATATTATCTTCGGAGATATGGATTTTCTTTTCATCCGGAGTATGGACAAACCCAAATCCCCTTGGATGAATATCAAAAGTGCCGATCACTTCCCCTACCTGACCGCTTAAACCATAGCAATTGCCTTTAAAGCGGTATAGTTTTCCGCTATGGGCTAATTGCTTTACCGAATCACGGAATGCGGGATAATCCGATTGGGAAATATGCAGTTTTTGCGCCAACTGTTTTATTTTCAGGCGGCCTTTTGGCTCTTTTTTATAATACGATAAAATAATTTCCGGGAAGTTTTTCATGACCGAAAGATAAACAATGATGATGTGATTTAATAGGAGAATTTTCCTATCGTTCTGAACGGAGTGAAGTGTAGCTGAAGAATCTATTCATGAGCTCTTTCCTATACCATGAATAGATTTTTCGACTGCGTCCGTCTGCTAACGGACTTCGCTCAAGATGACAGACCTCTTATCTTGTTTCTTTCTCCTACGCCAAGGCTAACGAGGACAAGTTTGCTTCTCTCCTGCTCTAAAGTTTCGGAAAGCAAGTCTTTCTTGTTTCTTGAATCTTGTATCTTAACTTTAATCTTCCTCCTTCGCCAAGGTACAGCCTACGTAGCCAAAGCTACTTTGGCGTAGTAAGCCTATGGGGGACAAGTTTGCCTTTTTCCTGCTCTAAAGCACAGCCTACGTCCCGACCTCGAAGCTTCGGGGCGGGATTTCAGCGGAGTAGGCCTTCGGAGAGCAAGTCTTTCTTATTTCTTGAATCTTGTTTCTTGTTTCTTGAATCTTGTCTTAAATCTTTTGCCTTTATACTTTGTACTTGAAGTGTTATATTTACCCTGTGAAATAATGTGTTT
>JAGLUM010000225.1 GCA_023134755.1 Fidelibacterota bacterium
TCCTCTGTACTGAAATTAGAAGATCATATTGATAAGAATATTGCAAAATTTAAAAGCAGCAATAGAACTGCCTTTCGCCGGGGTGAAAAATTGGGTATTACGGTTCATCAAAGTGATGATTATAATTCATTTTACGCCATTCTGAAGAATAATTTAAATATTCGTCATGGTGTGATCCCAACACATAGTATAGAGGAACTTAAAGAGTTGACAAGGCGTTATCCGGAGCGTATCCGACTTTACGGAGCCTATTTAAAAGACACAATGATCGCCGGTATTGTTATGTTTGATGCAAACGAACTCGTAACACTTGCGTTTTATATTTCTCATAATGAAAAATACCAGGAATACAGGGGCGTAAATGTGTTGTTTAAGGAAGTGATCGCGGACAGCATACAACGCGGTTTTCGATATCTGGATTACGGGATCTTTACTGTTAATATGGAACCGAATTATGGATTGGCGCGCTTTAAAGAAAGTTTTGGCGCCGGGGGTGTTTTCCGTGATACCCTCATATTGGATATATTATAGCAATTGAAAAGCGAACATGATTAAACAAGATATTATCAGACTAAGTAAACAAACGATTATCTATGGATTTGGGTATGTTATTGCGCGGATGATCAATTTCTTACTACTTCCTTTTTATACTCATCATATTACACCCTCAGAGTACGGAATTATTTCTCTTATTTATGCTTTTATCGCCTTTATGAATATTATATATCATTATGGTTTAGAAAGTGCTTTTTTACGTTTCTTTTCCAAGGTGGGAGCAAAGGATAATTATGAGAAAAAAGATGTTTTTAGTACCGTATTTACTTCACTGATCATCACCAGTATCATTTTTTCATTTGTTATTTGGATCTTTGCACCCGGTCTCAGCCGCATTCTACTGCATTCAGAAAATTATATTCGTATTATTCGCATGACAGCCTGTATTTTGTTGCTTGATTCTTTGTTCCTGATCCCTCTGCACTATTTGCGGATCAGCAATAAAGCCGGCAAATTTACTTTGATCATCATTGTGAATGTTTTAATCAATGTAGTACTTAATATCTACCTTATCCGCTACCGCGGAAAAGGTATTGAAGGTGTATTCATCAGCAATATGGTGGCATCCGCTTTTAATGTGCTACTACTGATCCCAGTAGTAATTAAAAACTGGAACTGGCACTTTTCCTTCACATTATGGAAAAAGCTGCTGTTGTTTGGTCTGCCTTTTGTTCC
>JAGLUM010000226.1 GCA_023134755.1 Fidelibacterota bacterium
TTTTTTGCAAGAAGTTTTAGATTATTTAAGTTTCCCGAATTTCCGTTGGCAGCCCCATTGTATTCAGCAATTCAATAAATGGATCGGGATCTAATTCCTCGACATTCACCATGGTTTTTGTATCCCAGATACTTTTAGCTATAAGTATGGCAGCTGCAACCGGCGGAACACCGGCAGTATAGCAGATAGCCTGAGCTTCAACTTCTTTATAACATTGAGCATGATCACAGGTGTTGTAAATAAAAATTTCTTTATCTTTACCATCCTTTTTACCGCGAATTTGGTTTCCGATACATGTTTTTCCGGTATAATTAGGTGCTAAGGAGAGCGGGTCAGGTAAAACGGCTTTTAAAACCTTCAGCGGCACCACCTCAACACCTTCCGCGGTCTTTATGGGAACTACCGAGGTTAATCCCAGCTTGGTGAGAACAGTAAAGACATTTATATAATAATCGCTAAAACCCATCCAGAACCGGATACTGTTTGCATCAATATTATTTGATAAAGAATGAATTTCATCATGGCCGCTCAGATAAACAGTCTGTTTACCTACAACCGGAAAATCATAAACTTTTTTTATCGAATGAATTTTATTCATTACCCACTTTTTGTCAATCCACGACCAGACTTTTACGAATTCTCTGAAATTTATCTCCGGGTCAAAATTAGTTGCAAAATACTTGCCGTGGTCTCCGGCGTTAACATCCATCATATCGATAGTATCGATTGTATCAAAATAGTGTTTTGCAGCTTTTGCGCAATATGCGTTTACAACGCCGGGGTCAAACCCTACACCTAAAATAGCGGTAATACCTTTTTCGCGGCAAAGGTCCTTACGTTTCCATTCGTAGTTTGCATACCAGGGCGGATTTTCACAGGGTTTGTCCGGCTCTTCGTGCACAGCGGTGTCCATATAAGCCACACCTGATTGAATACAAGCTTCCATAAGCGGCATATTTACATATGGCGTTGCCAGATTAATTACTATCTGTGAATTAGTCTCTTTTATAAGTTTTATCGCCGCCGGGATATCAAAAGCATCGATTTCGCGGGAGTATAATTTTTTGGTTTTATCTTTCATGTTGTTTTTTCTTTGAACGCTTTCAATGATTGCATCGCACTTGTGTTTCTTTCTCGATGCAATGCAGATATCGCCTAAAATCTCATTATTTTGCGCGCATTTGTGCGCAGCCACATGAGCAACGCCGCCGGCACCAATAATCAACACATTCTTTTTCATTCCAGCTACCTCACTTTTTGGTTTACGATAAACTGCTTAAAAAATCTTTATA
>JAGLUM010000227.1 GCA_023134755.1 Fidelibacterota bacterium
AATTATGATGAAGTACATAAAATTATTTCAGACTTGGATACTCACTGCGATATTGTAGTGGTCATGTTCCATGGCGGCGGTGAAGGCCGTGAATATGCAGGAACACCCCGCACAAATGAAAATTATAATGGTGAAATTCGTGGGGATGTATACCGGTTTTCCCATACTGCGGTTGATGCGGGAGCAGATATCGTATTCGGCAGCGGGCCGCATGTTACCCGGGCCATCGAACTCTATAAAAATCGTCTGATCGCTTATAGTTTGGGCAATTTCTGCACCTATCGGCAGTTTAATCTGGAAGGATCCCGCGGGGTGGCACCTATTATGAAGGTGTTTACCGACCATAACGGAGCATTTTTATATGCTCAAGCAATTGCCATTCGTCAGCCATATCCTGGTTTCCCGATATTGGATACTGAGCAGCGTGCTGTAAAAGAATTGCAACGTTTAACGCAAGTTGATTTTCCCGAAATGGATTCAGTTCTTGTAATTGATGATTCAGGATATATTTATAAAAAATAAAAAAGGGAGTTTATGGAAGGCGTACTTATTAAAGACCAATTTGGATTATTAGCTATTCTAATGATCATTCCGGCTATTATTTTTGCGATTAATCACTATACCGCATGGGGAAAACGTTTTTTCGGTATTGTCCCTCCACTGGTATTTGCATATTTCATTCCTACTTTATTAACTTTCCTCGGCGTTATCCCTTCAAGTAGTCCGCTTTATTCTCAGATCAAGACCTTTGTGCTGCCAGCATCACTGTTGCTGTTGACACTTTCTATTGATATCAAGGGAATCTTAAAGCTTGGGAAAAAAGCAGTAATTATGTTTTTAACGGGAACTCTCGGCATCGTTATCGGTGGTCCAATTACCCTGCTTATTTTCAAAAATGCTCTGCCACCCGATATATGGAAAGGTATGGCCGCTCTTGCCGGCTCATGGATTGGCGGCGGAGCCAATTTTATTGCAATCGGGCAGTCCGTCGGAACTCCGGAAGCTATGCTGGGTGTTATGGTGATCGTAGATGTACTTGCTGCAAATATTCTTACTGGACTTTTATTATTTCTGGCCGGTCGCTATGAAGCAATTGATAAACGCCTGGGTGCTGATAACTCAGCTATTAAGGAACTTCGTGACAAAGTAGTATTATTTCAGAAAAAAACTAACAGGGTGGCTTCAATGACCGATTATTTTGTCCTGTTGGCTTTGGCTTTCGGCTGTTCATACATTGCTTATTTGCTAGGAAATGCCCTGCCGAATATCGGCGATATTATTTCACATTCTACATGGAAGGTCATCATCATTACTACTATTGGCGTGGGATTTTCTTTTACCCGTTTGAAAAATTATGAAGGTGCAGGAGCTTCTAAACTGGGTACTGTGATGCTATATCTGTTGATCGGGGTGATTGGAGCCGGTGCCAACCTCCGTGCCATAGCAGAATATCCTGCGCTTTTCGCTATGGGAATGACATGGCTGTCTATTCATCTGCTGCTGTTATTTATTGTTATGAAACTTATTAAAGCACCTCTCTTTTTCATGGCTGTGGGCTCACAGGCCAATGTCGGCGGCGCAGCTTCCGCACCCATTGTAGCTTCCGCATTTCATCCTGCTTTAGCTTCCGTTGGTGTGATGTTGGGTATTGCGGGGTATGTTCTGGGTACTTATGCTGCACTCATATGTGCCAAACTGCTGTTAATGGTTATGTAGAATAATGATAATATCCGCCCCGGAGAAATGCAAATGATTGAATTTGAAAAGAAAAATGCTTATGCTTATGCGTAGCATGATAATAAATTACATAGCATACTGACAAAACCATGAAATTACGTAAAACACTTTTTATGTTAGATAAATTCATTTCGGATATACAGCGTCCGAAACAAGCATTTCAGCTGGAAGAGGATGTACATTCCGCAACATTGGGCTCATACTATTTTTTATTTAAAGAATCCCGAATTGTTGCCGGTGATGATCAAAAACTCATTAGTAAGTTTGATAAAAATGGTATCCCGATCAATAAAACCTATATAGATGTCACCGAAAAAGAATATGTATATTTTCCCATTTCTATAGGACAAATGGGCTTGGCAGTTTTTCATACCTGGTTGGACACACAATCAGCAAAAGACAGAGAGCGCTTTCTGAAATTTGCTACATGGTTTATGGAAAATGCTGAACATAATGAAAAACTTGGGATCCGTTGGATGACCGATGTATCTCTGCCCGTCTATAGGAATCCCGGCCCCTGGCAATCCGCCTTTTCACAGGCACGCGGCATTTCCATTCTACTCCG
>JAGLUM010000228.1 GCA_023134755.1 Fidelibacterota bacterium
TAGCTAACGCCGGTTTCAAGGTTGTCCTTGCTGATGATAAAGCCGCTTTGGGCGGTAAACTACTTTTGCAAACCCATAAGTTTTTCGGATCTACAGCCGATTGCTATGCCGGCACACGCGGGCATGATATTGCAGCACTATTAGAAAAACAGATATACAAACACGAAAAAATTACTGTCATGAATGATGCAATGGTCGCGGGGATTTACAAGGATCAAAAAGCCGGCATTTTTGTCAATAACCGGGATTATTATATCGTTGATTTTAAGGGATTAATCATTTCTGCCGGTGCCCGGGAACGTTCGTTGGTTTTTCCCGGCAATCAGCTTCCGGGTATTTATGGTGCTGGTGCGTTTCAAACGCTTGTTAATCGTGATCAGATAAGATCGTCGGATCATATTTTCATCGTTGGCAGCGGCAACGTTGGATTAATTGCTGCTTACCATGCACTACAGGCAGGTATTGTTGTCCGTGGTATCTGTGATATTCTGCCGGAACCCAGCGGTTATAAAGTGCATGCAGATAAAATAAAGCGTATGGGTGTCCCAATTTATCTGCGCTATACGATCTTACATGCTGAAGGCAAAGATAAACTTGAGCGGGTAACCATTGCAGAGGTGAATGAAGAGATGCAACCCATTTTGAGTACAGCAAAAACCTTTAATGTGGATACCCTGCTGATCGCAGTGGGCCTTGCTCCCATTGATGAATTTTATAATATGGCCGTGTCATTTGGTTTCCCGGTGGTAAAAACCGGAGACGCCGATGAAATTGCCGAAGCATCATCTGCCATGTTCGGTGGACGAATTGCCGGATTGACAATGGCGAAAAAGCTAGGAAAAGATATTGATATTGATGACAGCTTCTACGAGAACGCGGCTATTTTAAAAAGTCCTCCCGGAGCTCTTTATCCTAAAAAGACCTTAACACTCAGCAAACGTTTTCAACCGGTCATCCATTGCCTGCAGGAAATCCCCTGCAATCCCTGTGTAACTGTTTGTCCCGTTAATGCCATTAAATTAAATCCGCGTCTCGGAAATATTATGGATATTCCGGAATTTGTCGGAGAATGTACCGGGTGTATGAAGTGTGTTATCATTTGTCCCGGTCTGGCTATTACTCTGGTAAAACAAATAGATAATATTAGCGCAGATGTGGTTTTACCGTATGAATTTATTCCGGATTTTAAGGTTGGAGACCATATCCCTTTGACCGATATTGATGGAAATTATATTGAAGACGGCATTGTTCAAAAAATACGTTTTTATAAATCCAATAAAACCACCCTGATAACCTGCCGAACTGATCTGAAGCATGTACAGGATATTGCCGGAATACGCGTTCAACTTGAATCCGAAATTCAACCTGCTGCTGAAACATCTTATGCTTATCCTCCGGATGATGCAGTCGTCTGCCGTTGTGAAATGGTAACGGTAAAAGAAATTAAAGACTTCATTAAAGAACATAATGTCCGTGATTTAAACCAGTTAAAAGTCCTGCGCGTAGGTATGGGTTCCTGTGGCGGAAAAAATTGTTCACTCTTGCTTCCGCGTATTTTCAGAGAACTGCAGATTCCTTCCGATACCCTGACGGAAAACACACAACGACCCTTAACGATTGAGATCCCTATGAGATCATTGATCAACGAAGATGAGAACAGAAAGTAGAGGAGCATGTTGTATTGAAGAATTATGATGTTGTTATAATCGGTGCCGGCAGTGTTGGTCTTCCTATTGCATATTATATGTCCCAAAAAAATATCTCCGTGGCGGTTATTGAAAAGGAGCCGTCTGTGGGATGCGGTCAGAATCGTACCGCGATCGGCGGGATTCGGGCGACGCATTCAGACCCGGCCAAGATTGCCATCTGCCAGGAAAGTATCCGCTGTGTTTCAAATATGCATGACCATCATGGAATTGATATTCACTGGAAGCAGGGCGGTTATTTATATCCCGTCTATCAGGAGGAAGATGAAAAGATCTTAAAAGATCTGCTCCATATTCAAAAGCAATTTCATTTACATATCGATTGGATCTCTCCTGAAGACATTTCTTTGTTGGTTCCGGGTATAAATAAAACAAATCTGCGTGGCGGAACTTTTTCACCAGAAGACGGGTCTGCATCTCCCCTGCGCACGGCAGATGCCTATTATCAGCTTGCCCGACAGCATGGAGTAACCTTCTTTTTCAATGAAAAAGTAGAAGATATTACCAGCAATGGGAAACGTATTACGGAAGTGCTAACACCCCACCATCGTTTTTCAGCCGGTTTAATCATTAATTGTGCCGGTGCACACGCCCGGAAAATTGGTCTGATAACACAGCATGACTTCCCTGTATATCCTGATTCACATGAAGCCGGCATTACGGAACCTGTGCAGCATCTTTTTGATCCGATGATCGTGGATATGCGACCGGAAAATACATCAAAAAATTATTATTTTTACCAAAATATCGAGGGACAGGTTGTTTTTTGTATTACACCTTCTCCGATAAAGTCCGGATTTGACCGCGATAATACCTCGGAATTTTTACCCACTGTTATCCGCCGGATGATCGATATCTTTCCACGTTTCCGGCATCTCCGGGTACGGCGCACCTGGCGGGGTTTATATCCTATGACACCGGACGGATTTCCTCTGATCGGCTTTAACCGGGAACTTGAAAATAATTTCCTGGCAATTGGTATGTGCGGCCAGGGATATATGTTGGGACCCGGTTTGGGGAAAATCCTTGCAGATACACTGATTGATCATTCCGACAAATATGATTTTATTTTAGAGCAGCTGAATCCCTACAGATCGTTTGATACGGAAGAAACGTTGAAGTAGGTTTAAGGTTTACCTCACACAAAGTACACAAAGAAATGATAAAACCGGTACCGTGACGAATAATTGTTTCTCAACTTCTTAACTTTTATCTTTTCTTTATCTTGTCTCTTGATTCTTGATTCCTGTCTCTTTTCTTTTATCTTTTCATCCTCCGAAGCCCCGTTTGCCGGGGCGAAGGAGGGCTGTTTACTGCTTATCCACCTACGCTAAAGCTATGGTGGACAGGCTGTTTACGTTTACGGTTTATTGCTTATTGCTTACTGCTTACTTCTTACTGCCTACAAGGCATAAAACATAATAGCAAGCCAGTGCGACACACTTCCGGCCATCACCATAAGATGCCATATTAAATGACCATATTTTACCTTTTCCATTTTAAAAAAGATGATCCCGAAAGTATAAAATGCACCCCCGAGAAAAATGAGTCCTATACCTGTTGGTCCCATATGTTTGAATAATGGAACCAGAAAAAACAACAGTAGCCAGCCCATCAGGAGATAGGATATAATAATTATAATGTTTACACCTCGTTCAAATGTATTCGGCATAAGCATTTTTAGCATAATCCCACCGAAAGCCAATCCCCATTCAATGCCGAACATCACCCATCCCCAGTCGTGCCGTAGTACCGATAAGGCAAAAGGAGTATATGTGCCCGCTATTAAAATATAGATAGCTATTTGATCAGCGTTGTGAAATATATCCTTCAAGCGTCCAAGCGGAAGCGCATGGGTAAAGGTGGATGAGATATATAGCATTAGCATCGAAGTTCCAAAAATGCTAAAACTAACCACATGCCATGCATCTCCTCTTTTTGCCGCAAAAATCACCAGCAAAATCAACGCAACGACTGAGAAAACAGTACCAATACCATGTGAGACAGTATTGGCTATTTCTTCCTGCCGGGTAAATCGCGCATCGCGTTTAAAGGTGAATTTTGGGGAATCAGTGTTTGCTATAACGTTTACATTTTTCATACTATGGTCCTTTCAGTTTCAGTTTGCTTGTAACCGATACTGATTTACCATGCATGCAACATGAAAATATAAGCGTTGTGAAGACGGATTTATTATATGGTCCATCTTGCAAACAACTGCTATACGTATTTATAATATCTCTATGACAACTCACCGTTATCATGGAAATGATATACGCATTGAACAATAAATGTCACACATACATGGAGATACACATCAATAACAGAGAAAAATCTGTTATGAAATAAAAATAGGATGCCGTTCGATTACATGATCACGGTCGGGGCCCGTGGAGACAATGCCGATGGAAACGCCAAGAAAATCTTCAACAAATTCGATGTACCGGCGACAATTTTCCGGTAAAGCATCATAATCCGTATATCCTAAAATATCTTCCTCCCATCCCGGGAGTTCCTGATATACGGGGCTTCCATTTGAGGCATAATCGACAGCAACTTTCAAGGTTTTAAAACCGGATAAACAACTTACCTTTGAAAAAACAATGTAATTAAATCCGTTGATAATGCATGATTGTTTTAATAAGGCCAGATCTAGCCAGCCGCAGCGGCGAGGGCGTCCGGTGGTAGCACCGTATTCATTTCCATTCCGACGCAAGATTTCCCCGGTCTCATCAAATAATTCGGTTGGAAATGGACCTTCACCTACACGGGTTGTATATGATTTTACAATAGCAACCCGTTTATCAAAATTAAGGAATACACCGCTTCCGGTGTAAGCACCGCCTATGGTGGTATTGGAAGAAGTAACAAATGGATAAGTTCCGTGATCAATGTCCAAAAATGTCCCTTGAGCTCCTTCAAATAAAATTTTGCTGTTTTCCTTAACAGCCTGTGCAAGGAGTGGGCGCACGTCCTGAACAAATGGTTTTAAACGTTCAACTGTTTTTACCAGTTCAGGAATGTCATTCCGCAGAACTTTAATTTCTTCTTTCTCAACAATTGCATAGACCTTCTCTACGAAGTCGAGATGCTCACGGTAGGCTTCCTCAAAGCTACCGTCACATGCACGTTCCCAACGGATACCGGTTCTTTGTACCTTGTCGGTGTATGCCGGCCCAATGCCCCGTATCGTGGTTCCGATCTTTTCATTCAGAACCCGATCGAGATATTGATGAATTGGTAATACCATATGGGCTGCAGATGATACAATAAATTTATCGGGAGAAATTGTGATG
>JAGLUM010000229.1 GCA_023134755.1 Fidelibacterota bacterium
CGCCTAAAGGTATGGGGAATCGTGTTAATATAATTTATAATTACTTGCATAAATGCCATAATTATAGATACGATATTGAAACAATCAGGCAGGAATTTAAAAGTTTGGCTTTTGTGGATGATGATTGGGCTGGTTGGGGCGCCGATATTTGTAACGATAATATGTCGAAAGTGTATTCTCAAAATGTGCTGGTAAATGATATAGAAGAAACTAACGCGACAGATTATGGCGGCCGTTTGGATGATAATTACAGCCTGGTACATTTATATTGTCATTCCTACCATGAGGGACATTCATTTAGAATCAATAATGGAACGGAGAGTGATTGGTTTTTTAATACTGATATTTTACCCGCTAATACAAATGCTAATTTTTATATGCTATGGGCATGCGGCAACAGCCGTTATGTAGAGGATAATTACTGCGGCGGGGTTTATGCGTTAAAAACAATAAGCGGCATTAATTCTATTGGCACAACTCACAGCGGCGGTATGACAGACTTTGTTTATTTTTATGATAGATTAGCCGAAGGCGTCGCTTATGGAGAAGCATTTTTATTAACATTTCAGTATGCTGGGGAAGGTGGTTTTGATGAAGGTCAAAAGGGTTGGTATTATGGATTAACTTTCAACGGCGATCCTTTTATCATTCCGCAACCGTCAAATGTAACTGCAATTGCGCAGGAACATTTTAATCATATTCCGGAACAAATAAGTTTAGAAAATTATCCCAACCCATTTAATCCGGCAACAACAATCAGTTACAGTCTGCCGGCGTCCGGCAAAGTGGAGTTAACGATTTATAATATGTTAGGACAAAAAATTCGTTCCTTAATACACATGTATCAATTTGCGGGTCAGCATAAAATTATATGGGACGGTAAGAATGCCCAGGGCATAAAAATGCCAAGCGGAATTTATATCTACCGTTTGAGGTCTGGAAAATCTATGATTTCAAAGAAAATGATATTAATGAAATAGGATTCATTATGAAAAACAAGAAAAATGATAAACCCAATTTTGAAGATGATACACGTTGTTTAAATTTCGACCGGCGTACTTTTCTTAAAGCTTTATCTTTTGTTAGCCTGAATCCTCTAACATTATTGAAATTCAGTAAAACAGCGGCGGCTCAGGATACTGAAGCTCTGATAAAAGACAAACTCGAGAGATTACTGAAGACAGTACCTGAACCTATAATTCCGTCACGCCCCGATTTAATCGCCATGTATAAAAAATGCTGGCAAATCGGCTTGACCAAAACCGAACGGGGCACGCCCGAAAACGGATTTGTTGAACAATATGTTGACGCCGCTTTTGACAGGCGCATTTTTCAATGGGACACCTGCTTTTCCGTTGCCTGGGCTAAATATTCACAGGGAGCCCTGCCGAATATAGTAAGTCTTGATAATTTCTACCGCAAGCAGCACG
>JAGLUM010000023.1 GCA_023134755.1 Fidelibacterota bacterium
CCCCGGAAAATAACACCACTGAAGGTATTTATAATGACTCATTATCATCAATTGATGATAATAAACTACCGTCAGCTGAAGAAATTTATACCAGCCCCTATAATGATCCCGCACGCATGGCAAGAAAATATTATATTGAAGCACAATATACAAATCGTAGTTCTACAATCGATTTAGGTGAAATGTTTATTATTGAGGGTAGTGAAGAAATTTTAATAAACGGAAAAAAAATGACCAAGGGAATCGACTATGATATAGATTATTTTTCAGGGATGATCATCCTTAAAAGCGCCGAAGCCATGGATACCAATGCGAAAATTGATATCAATTATGAAACAGAACAACTGTTTGGCGGTATTGGTGAACAAAAACTGATGGCGGGAATGCGGGCGGAATACCGGATTAATAAAAATGTTTTTCTTGGTGCTACCGCTATGTACTATAGCCGTAGTGTATTGGATGATAAGAATGTAAATATCGGCGACGAACCGTTTCAAAATTTTATATGGGATGTTAATGGAGAATTTGAGCATGAACTAAACTGGCTTGATCGAGCAATGAACGCATTACCCATGGTATATATTAAACACCCCAGCAGAATAAAGGTAAGCGGAGAGATAGCCCAAATTTTACCGAACCCCAATACAATTGAAAACGAAGAAAGCGGAGATTATGACGGAGTAGCAAAGTTGGATGATTTTGAATCAGCAAACCAAGAAACTCCCATGAATATCAATTTCCAGAAATGGACCCACGCCAGCAAACCTGAAAACACCTTTTTCAGTTCAAGTTTTCCGGAGCGGGGGTTTTTGTTCTGGTATAACCCTTTTTATGTTAGTAGCAATGGTGTAAAAACCTTCGGTATCTATACAAAATATATTTGGCCGCAAAAAGAAATTACGGATAATGATCAATATACCAATATTTTAACAGTTGTATTGGATCCGGAAGTAAACGGAATTACCGGGCTAGAAACGCAAAATGATGTCCGCCAGATTTGGGGTGGAATTATGCAGCCAATCTATATGTATAATCAAAGTAAAAGCAAATATATCGAACTCTGGGTACGGGGAGAGAAGGGACAACTGCAAATTGATATTGGGGAAATTACAGAAGACTGGTATAATACTGGATATAACCCCGCATTTCCCAATACTGAATTTGGAGACGGAAATAAAAATTACGAAGATATAAATGATAATGGCAACTTGGAAATATCATCTAACTATAATGAAGATACTGGTATTAACGGTTTAACGGATGAAGAAGAAGAAATGATGGGGTGGGACCCCACCATTGATAATTTTGATAAAGAAGGATATAAAACAGGCGATGTGCGTTTTTGTAACGGAACCGAAGGAAACGCCGGCACTGATGGAATTCAGCCCTATCCAGAGACGGAAGATATCGACCGGGACGGAAAGCTGGATCATGCGAATAATTATTATTCCTATTCTCTGGATTTGAACAGTGAGCAATGGCTTGCGTCAAGGACATATTTTGATAATGGGAATGCAACCGGTTGGAAACAATATAGGATTCCATTAACAGCTATAATCGATAGTGTGGGATTACCAAATTTTATGTCAATTCGGATGATGCGATTAAGCATGTTTAGTGCGCAGGACCAAGATACCATTCAATTCGCATCCGTTTCTATCGTTGGGAACGAATGGCAGGAACTGGGTCTTGCGGAAGAGGATGCCCCGTTTTATGTGCTTGATGATAGCCGGTTTTTTATTACGGTCAAAAATACCGATGAAGATGCAGATTATATATCCCCGCCCGGGATCAGCGGACGAGAACAAATTAATTCTTTAGATGGTAGTACTATAAGAGAAAAAGAACAGGCTTTAGTGCTTAATTTTAACGGATTAAAACCAGGTGAATCCGCACTGGCCGAGAAAATCATGTTAAAAAGTGAAAGTCTGCTGATGTATAAAAAACTTAAAATGTTTATTCATGGCAACGAATATGATTCTGAAACAGAGTCATCGATTGCCTTGTTTCTACGTATTGGCCGGGGAAACATGAACGAATATTATGAAGTCGTAACAGAAGTTTATCCCGAATGGGATGATCGCAACCATATTGAGATGGTTTTTGAACAAATCACAGCATTAAAATTGCTAACAGAATTTGACGGCATTGAATATTTTTCATACGACAATGGAAACATCCGGGAATACCACCCCAGAGAAGCCGGAGAATATACCGGAAAAATATATCGTGTCGTCGGGAATCCCTCTTTATCACGTATTGATAAAATGCAAATAGGTGTAACCAATGTTGATGGTTTTAGAGACTATATCGGCGAGATTTGGATAAATGAAATGCGTGTAGTGGAAAGCAATAATGACCCCGGAATAGCAATGCGCAGTTCTTTTGATTTTAGACTCGGCGGTTTACTTAGTTTCAACGCAAACGCAAGATATACTGATGCGGATTTCCGTCAGGTAAACCAACAAATGGCATCCAGACAGAGCACTAGCGAATCATACAACTTGATCATGACCGTACATGCCAATAAACTACTTCCCGAGAAATGGAAAATAACTCTTCCTATCAATATGTCTCAAACAAAAAGCACCACTACCCCGAAATATTATCCGGGATCAGATATCCTTTTGGGAGACAATCCAGACGACAGCCTTAAAACCATCACGGAAAAACAGTCCGTCAGCACGTCAATTAAGCGCAAAGGAGACAAAAACGATCCGCTGCTGATACGTTTATTAGTAAACCCTTTTCAGGCAAGTTTTAATGCTTCTCAGGTAACTAACAGCAGCCTGGAAATCCAGAACAAGCAAAACACCACTTTAAACGGTAAAATATCCTATTCTCTGAGTATTGACCGTGGGAAGGGTATTCCTTATTTATCCTGGATCCCTTTTCTTGATGAAAAAGCGAAGAATAAAAAATTCTACTGGAAACCATCCTCTTTTAAATGGAATATGAATATTTCAGAAAGAGAAGATGAAAAAATCACTCGAAGCACGCAAGACACAATTAGCAGTTACGCCTTTAATTTATCAAAAAGCATAAACTTAAACTATAATCCCTTTGAGTCGATGAAAATCAGCTATAGACGTACTAGTGCCAGCGATCTTCAGGATTATCGCTATAATGCTTGGAGTATTTTTACCGATTTAACCTATGACAATCTCATGAATGGATTCAATGTTGGAGATGTAACACGCATGACGGAGAATCTGAGTGTCAATTATAATCCGGATATTACTGTCTGGTTAAAACCCAGGCTTTCATACAGTTCAGGATATAATTACAGTACCCAGAACAACTGGAACTATGCAAATGTTTCTGTGTCTCGAAAATATTCTGCTACAATAACCTTGTCACCAAAGCAAATATGGGACACCTATGAAAAGAAAATAAAAGAATACAAAAAGCGCAAAGAAGCCGAAAAAAAATCAATTCCTCAAAAGAAAACCACACCTCCGCCTAAAAAGGTTATGCCGCGCGGGGCAGATGAAGATATTCCACCGGACGCAAAATTAGACAGCAAACAAAAAAAACCGCCTGAACGAAAAGCACCGGGTTCCTCACAAAAAACAAAGGTATCACGGACAAAAATAACGATGTCTCAATTATTGGGAAAAATCGATCCTATTCGTATGAGTTATACCGAAAATTTACAAAAAACCAATAATGGTATTACAGGTAATGACACAGGAAAAGTATATAAGAATGTTACCTATAAATATCGTTACGGATTTGGTGATTATCAGTATTTGCCAACAAATACATTTGAAGGTAGTGTCAATAGACCGCTTTCTAACAAGTTGTCACGGTCATTAAAACTTTCCAGTGGATTGAAAATTACCCGCTCCATTTCTTTACGCCTGAATTACAAACAAAATATGTCTACCGGAAGACAATACCAGTTTAAAACAACATCCGGAGATTATTATGACCAGATCATTCACATAATCACCCTTGAAGACACACTTGAATTATTACCTTACGATTCTTCATTAACCCGAAATTACGTTCCTCTTGGGGAGACCGGAAAGGACGGATTTGTTGCACCAAATTATTCACTTTCATGGCGTATTAATCCCAGCCAGTATAAATGGTTAAACGGTAAGCTGAATTTTATAAAGAGTATTAATTTGCAGCACCAGATGTCCAGCACAGAAAGCATACGGTACCGCCTTAAGAAAGATAGTGAACAATATTATATCGGAGAAGAGTCATCTACCTACAGTTTAAACTTTAGCCCTTTACTTAAAGCGGGATTTGTATTTGCCGGTAATTTGCGAACCGATATTGGTTATAATAGAAGCATCAAAATTGATAATAG
>JAGLUM010000230.1 GCA_023134755.1 Fidelibacterota bacterium
TTATGGGATTGGTAGACACCGTGAGAACTCACAACATTCAGACTCAAAATCTTACGGATCTTGTAGATATGCTCCCAGATGGTCTTGATATCTTCCCCTTTCCCGATATGATCAATAACGATACCGTTTTCAACCGGCTTGGTACCGATCTTGAATTCTTTTCTCACGCTATCAAATTTTGTTATCTCTTCGATATAATTTTTTTTATGAATTTGGGGGATAATGTGTTCACCTTCGAAATCATCACCCAGACTTCCGCCCAGCATGCCGATAATGATTGCCCTGGTATAGTAGCCATTCATCGCCTGCAAATCCCAGCCGTTCAGCGAAGTTTTATCGAGGAAAAATGGAATCGTGGGATATTCTCGATTGCGCGGTAACGGGTGATAAAATTTTGTGCCTTCCGCCATTTTTTCAATCCATTCCCGACGAAACGTCACCGAAGCGGTTAGCCGCTCCGCATGTTGCAGCACATCCTCGCCCATGCGTTCGAGCTGCATACGTGTAAAGTACCAGATCGGCGCAATCTGTGACTGCGCGATATATTCCTCAATGGATTCAAATTCACGGACATTGAAACCGTTGGCTTCCATTTTGCGCCTGTAGTGCGGCGGCATCGCCAATTCATCGGGCGCAATGAGATCCACGTCCACGTGTTTAAATATTTTTAGTCCTTCCGCTTTTGAATGCACTGTCCGTCCGTGAAACAGATCTCCTACTAAGGCAATATGAATGCGATCACGCTTAAAGTTGTTCTGTTCCAGAAAAGTATATTCGTCTAGGATCTCCTGCGTAGGATGTTCGTGTTTACCATCCCCGCCATTAATAAAGGAAGGCTTGCGCAGACCCATGCGCTCAGCAAACTGTCCCAGATCATAATCCAACCATCGGGTTACACCCTCAAGTTTGGTGCGTATAATGTACAGAGAATAAGGACTATATGTCGTCAGCATGCGGAAAGTATCCGAATAGCTCTCTTTTTTATTGAACGAAGAGGAAGCTGAATCAAAAATATTGGTTTTGATATTGTGAAACTTTACCGCATTTAAAAACGACTCTTTCGTACGGGTACTGGATTCCACAAAAACCAGGTAGGCACCTACATTTGTATCATTGATCTTGTAGGGTGTCAAATCGTCTTTTCTCTGCTCAGCTTCTTTTAATTGATACGTTTTATTGTATAAATACCACTGTTCATCCGGGGAAAGATCGCTGATCACCGAAATGGTTCTTCCCATAAATTTGCTGTTCAATGATAAATCTTGATACTTCTTCATTGTCCGAAATCTCCCCTGTTTTGTTTGTGTTCCATGCTGTTGATTTTTAGCAAATATAGTGATTTGATGGTCGGAAAGGAATAAAAATAAAAGGAATTTTTATTAAGACATGATTAACTGGTAAATCTGGACAAGATCACAGGATTGACTGGATGGGTTTTAAGACGGGATAAGACTTGAAGCAATCAGCAAAGAAAAATGTCATCCTGAAAAATATGCCAGTGGCATGTTTATTCAGGATCTTAGTTATATTAGGGGTTTAAAATCTTTTCTCTAGACTA
>JAGLUM010000231.1 GCA_023134755.1 Fidelibacterota bacterium
TTTTTAATACCTTTTATAAAATACTGCCATACAATACTTTTGGGATATACCCCTTTCAAACGGTGGTATGGTATACGGGATTTCAAATCCCTGCGTTTTTTCAGCGATTTTCCCCAAGAGCCCCAATAGTGAAAATGTGCTTTTAATACTGCCCCAAAATCTGCGGGGCGGCCAGATACCATCGCCTGTATCCCGGAAACAAGATCCAGAAAAATACGCCAGGGAATCATCCATACTAAGCGACCTATCGGTAAATTTTTGGTTAGCATAATCAGGTTATTCCGATAATTATGAAAGGTTTTCTCTGTACTGCCGTATAATATCACACTGCCGCCAACATGATATACTTCGGATTCGGGGATAACCATGATCCGGTAGCCTGCACGTTGAATTCGCCAGCACAAATCAATCTCTTCCATATGCGCAAAAAAATCATTGTCAAATCCGCCAACCTGATGATAGGCAGCTGAACGCAGGAGAAAAACGGCACCACTGGCCCAAAATACCTCCAGCGGATTGTTATACTGTCCTTTATCTTCTTCAACCTGATCAAATATCCGTCCACGGCAAAACGGGTAACCGAATTTATCGATAAATCCCCCGGACGCGCCGGCATATTCAAATAACTCACGGTTTCGGTATGTCTTGATCTTCGGCTGACACGCTCCCAGTTCCGCATTGGTTTCCATGGCCTCAACTAAAGGGGCCAACCAATTGGGAGGAACTTCAACATCTGAGGTAAGCAGCGCATAATATTCAGCATCAATACATGCAAGGGATTCCACAAAGCCGTTCGTAAACCCGTGGTTCACATCAATATGCAAAACATCCACTTGTGGATAATGCATTTGTAAAAAATCCAGTGTATCATCCGTAGACGCATTATCAACAATAATTAAGCGATAATCAGAATATGCAGTTTTAAGTACATAAGGAAGAAATTTTTCCAAATATACGCGGCTGTTATAGCTGAGCAATACAATGGCTACTTTTTCTTCTACATGTATTTCAGGCTTATCCCGACAAGCACGTATCATTCATTTGCCAATTTTTCAATCTGTGTTTTAAGTGATTGCGCCTGGATATCATTGGGCGCAGAACTTAACCAGCGATCTAAGATATTCAAGGCTTTGGGATAATCACCGCGTTCCCGGTAAACACGTACCAAGCTTCCTGCAACCCAATTATTATATGGGTCTTTTTGATACATTGGCAGTAATATTTTTTCTGCTTTACTGTAATCCTTGAGGGTATAGATCATTTCCTGGGCAATCAGCATGAGCGTTCGTTCATCCAGATTTTTACTTCCCAGTACTTTATCCATGCGACGTTTATATTCTGCGGTATCGCCAAGTTGATAATATAAACGACCGGTTCGCAAACTCAGTTCAGGATGGTATTGCGGAATAATATTTTCCGGTATTTTTTCATTCATTGTATTAAGCAAATCTTGGGCTTTTTCAGTATTACCGTCATTAATAAATTCCATCGTTGCCTGCAGTACCGCTGTCCGATAATTCTGCATCAGTCGCTGGATATTCGGATTGAAATATACATCCGGATTGTCCAAATTTCGGAAGCGGTAATTTGAAGTAAAATTATCATATATCTTATCTTCATCAATCTTCTCTACTTCATAGGGGTACAGACGCATCACCTGACCTTCCATTGATAGATATTTATCCAATCCAAGACGGGATGAGCCGGAAACTGTTACCGCAAAATAAATGGGCTGTTCCCAGTCGGCAATCTTGATAAGCTCAAAAATCATAAGATCCTGAACCCGCAGATACTGACCGGCATACGTGGGCTTAACAGTCGTTGTCAAACCGGCAATCTTAACTTCCTGAGTCTTCCATTGAATAGGCCGTATCCGTTCAATTTGGCTGTCGCTCCAGAGTAATGGGATTTTAGGCTCAATATTTTTCAATTGTTTAATATACCAAGGGGTATTTAATAGGCTTAAATTGACAATTTTAACATCTTTCCGGAAGTTTTCGACCTCCTGAATATACCATAAGGGGAAGGTATCATTATCTCCGTTGGTAAACAGAATTGAGCCTTCTTCACATGAATTAAGTAAATTATACGCATAATCCGAGGCAACATAATTACCCCAGCGATTATGGGTGCTATAATTCGCCAGCAGCATATTTACCGGAAGTGCCAGTAATAATAAGACAGATGTAAATACAATAAGATATTGCTTTAGTTTTTTCTTTTTAATTATTCTATCCCCAGTATCAAACAACGCCATAGCACCCAAGCCTATCCAAAAGGCAAAGGTGAAAAAACTGCC
>JAGLUM010000232.1 GCA_023134755.1 Fidelibacterota bacterium
GGGAATAATATTTTCTCCGCTGACATAGCAATACACCGAATCGCCGAACGCACAAGAATCAGAAAGTGAAATTTCTACATAACCTGTAGAGTTACTTATTCCGAATCCAAGAATATTTCCATCCTGATCGTGCACAGAAAGACCGACACCTACAATGGGATCGGATTCCCGGTACACCGAGGCGGTTAAAACCGCATTATGCAAGATAGTGGCGTCATAATTGACCTGTATTTCCCGTGGGGTTTCACTAAATATTCTCATAACAGGATCACCAAGGATATTTGTTGTATAAAAAGTCCAACGCAGGGCATTTTGTTCGTGCTGGCCATCGGCAATCACCCAGGGTGCTGTAGCAATTTTCGAGATGGTGTGCGCCCAACCGAATTGATAAAAATGCAGTCCGTAAACTGCGCTTACAAATTCCCGGTGCAGATGAATGGATGGTCCTTCTGTACTGCCTTCGTTAAACCAGCCATAACGAGAATTAAACACTCCGCCTACAGCCAATACCGGAGAATTGACCAGACGTGATCCAATATTGCCCGGATAGTCAAATCCCCCGCAGTTGCATCCATGAGTATATATTATCGGGTTTACATGGTCTATGCCGTTAACAGCAGCAAAGTCCGAATCCTCGATCTGATCTGTAGAAAATTTCATGAGAGAGGTGTAGTTGGCATGCCCGTTATGATGCACAAAGGAACGTCCGGCAGACAATTCCTGCTTTACGATATCCTGGTTCCAGTAATCTGCGCTGTCCTGATCATACCATTTAAAAATATTGATACTTTGTGACACTCCTTGCGTGGTATAACCGTTATCATCATGTTCACCAATCAGCAATTCCAAATAATCAGATGCCCAAGACTCCGGATCATCATATAAAAATTCACCAAAAAATACATGTTTATTTATATCTTCAACTACCGGCTGCGCTTGGTAGAGCATGCTTTTTGCAATCAGATTATTGATTTGTTCAATGCTGTCTGCCGGCATGCGACCAATCGCAAGTTCTGGCAGTAGATCGGCTTCATCATAATCTATAGAATCACTATATTCCCCAAAAATATTATCGCCGTCGGTATCCCAATCACCATCCAATGCGGCATAATACAGATCAGCCGGGATATCATCGGATGCAACCAGATCTCCGCCTGAATTGACAATACAGGAAAGTCCCCGGTGCGGAACAATACTGCTGTTCCCTCCGAGTAGAATATAATCAAGACCTTCCTGCAGGTAGATATCTAAGATAGTATTGCGAATTCTTTCCTGTATGTCCCTGCC
>JAGLUM010000233.1 GCA_023134755.1 Fidelibacterota bacterium
CGACAGTTTAACGGGTCGAAAACACACATTATATCTTTCACCTGTTCTGTGGCATGAATGCAGAACTGAATTCGGTATTAACGATCTTGACAAACGTCTGCTACATGGTGGACTTCCTGAATCACTTCTACAAGATGCTAAAGATGAGTCTTTTTTTTCCGAATGGATTGACAGCTTCTATGCCCGTGATATTCAAGAACTTTTCGCCATTCGAAATCGGACCGGATTTTTAAAATTACTACGTATTTTAATGCGCCAGAGCGGCGGTCTTGCGGATTATACCAATCTGGCAAAATTGAGTGACCTTAGCCGGCAAACGGTCAAGTCCCACATTGAATCACTCATTATTGCTCATGGACTTCATTTATTATCACCATTTCATGGCGGTGGCAGGCGTGAAATCACACAGCGTCCCAAAACGTATGCTTTTGATACCGGATTTATTACTCATATGAATGCATGGAATGAAATCAGGGAAGAAGATAGGGGATTGTTATGGGAACACCTTGTATTAGATACACTCCGGACTTTTATCACACCATATAATATAATGTATTGGCGCGATAAGTCGGGTCGCGAAATTGATTTTATTATACGGGGAAAAGACAATTTTGTCCATACACTGGAATGCAAAATCAATCCGGACAATTTCAACACAAACTCGCTGAAAGTCTTCCGTGAATTATACCCAAAGGGTAAAAATCTGGTCATTTGTCCTTTTGTATCTGAAATGTATGTTCAAAAGATTGATGGATATCCTGTGGTTTTCTGTCCAATTGAAAATTTAACGGAAGTCATTAGAAATTGAAAAATCCCATTCCGGTTTTATTATCAATCCTACTGACATATGCTTCAATCCTTTTTGCGCAGGATACAATCCCGGTGTTTGATTATGATGAAACGATTGTTGTCACTGCCAGCAGAATTCCCACCACACAGCAAAATCTTTCACGGAGTATTGTCATTTTAGATCAGACTTTTATTGAAACCGCACCCGTACATAATGTGCAAGAAGTTCTTGATTTTGCTGCCGGGATCGATATGCGTCAGCAAGGGCCGTCCGGTGTCATGGGGCATGTCGGCATTCGTGGAGCAAATTATGAACAAACTCTGATTCTGTTGAACGGGGCAAAAATCAATGATCCACAAACCGGACACCACAATTTTCATTTACCAATCGACCTGAACCACATAGAAAAAATTGAAATCCTAAAAGGTCCCGCGTCACGATTGTTTGGACCCAATGCTTTCGCCGGTGCGATTAACATCATTACCAAACAAAAGAAAAATAATTCTTTAAACTTGCGGGGGAGTTATGGAACGGATCAAACCTATGACGGCTTTTCTTCGCTAAATTTAAAGTTTGACAACACACATCAACAGCTGTCGCTTTCAGCACATGGGTCGGACGGTTATCGTAAAAATACAGATTATCAAATCTTTACCGGTTCATACAGTATGGATATCGATTTAAAAAATGTTTCTGTGGATATTTATGGCGGTTATACATACAAAGAATTTGGTGCAAATCAGTTCTACGGCTCTTCTTCAGAACTGCAAAGGGAAGAAACCAATACCGCGTTTTTAAGTACAGGTTTAAATATTCATGGGCAAAATGCCTCCTTTAAATCGAAACTATACTGGCGGCAAAACAAAGATCACTACATTTGGAATAAACAGCATCCCGAATGGTATGAAAATTTCCATACCTCAAATGTATATACTGCCGAGGCACA
>JAGLUM010000234.1 GCA_023134755.1 Fidelibacterota bacterium
GTACTGGGAGAAAAAGTCCGGGTATTAGTAAATGAGAACCAGAATGCCGGTTCGTATAGCTTAACCTGGGATGGGAATAATAGTATTGGCAACAGGATGTCTTCGGGAATTTATTTCTATCGCCTGGAAGCCGAGCAATTTACTGCCGTTAAAAAGATGATTTTGATTAAATAATTTTAGCGCTCCGTGGATGATTAATTCATCCACGGAGATTTTTTAAAAAGTGAGATTTTCTATGAAAATTAAATACCTGGTGATCTTTTTAGGCAGTATCTTGTCTGCTTTATTATTCATTCAGTGTACTAGTAACGTAGACTCAAATCCTGATCCGGGTGTGCTTAGAATTAATATAGTCACCAATCCAGCGGACACATGCATACAAATTGGTTTTGATTCGCTTTTCATTACCAACAACGATAATTTTCCTCTCATTATAAGCCAAATGAAAACTTATACAGCCGAGGAAAATTATGCGCAGTTATTCCCAAATTTTGCCGGTTACAAAGATGAAGATATTGAATACAATTTTTTAGAACGGGAGCAAGATAGCTTTGTACCTCAAAAAATAGTAGAATCGTATATTCCTCCAGACGCCTATAATAAAATTATGTTTATAATTTACCCAATGGAAAGTGTAACGATTCAAGGTTTGACATTTCCTATTAAAACTGCTGATGATTATGATCCCTTAATCACTCTCGATTGTAATTATTCAATTGATCAAAATCAAGAATATGAGATTTATATCCGGTTTAATGCTTTCCAATCGATAACCCGCTGGCGTGACACTTACTATTTTACGCCGATTTTTGAGATAATTAGCAACTAGAAATGGTTATAAATATGAAAATAAATAAATATCTTACCAAAATCAGCATTATAGCGGCAGGGGTATTCTTAGTTACTACATGTACTCAACCAACTAAGCCGAAGAATGAAAATGAGTTGCCAAATACCACAATGGCTAATATTCCGGTTAGTGAAGACACTTTAAACGCGTATGTTACTTTACATTGGGACGGCGAAGACACCGATGGGTATGTGACGCATTATAGATACCGTTATGTTACATATCATGAATTTGTCGGTGATTCCATTGTCACAGAATGGCGTGATACGGATAGTACAAGTCAAACCATTGCTTTCGAATCGTCAGATGATTTAAATTTTCAGAAGTTTGAGGTAAAAGCTGTGGATAATAACGGCGGTGAAGACCCCAGCCCGGCTGTAAAAAAGTTTTATACGGTAAAAGCCTATAATCCTGAAACAATGATAATGTATCCTCCTGATAACCAGGATTTATTTGTATTGCCGCAAACAAACGATTGGTGGCAAGGGATTAAGATAAAATTTGGTTCTTTCGATGAAGACGGGGAGGTTGTAGAATACGGTTATCGGATTGATAGCCAGGGAACGTGGAAATGGCTTGAAGATACGATGGTTGTTCTTACTCCGGATGAATTTGCCTTTCCATTAACCGGTAATCATACGGTTGAAGTGGTCGCAAAGGATAATACGGGCCTTATCGATCCTATACCTGCGGTTGTTACAATTAAACTATTCGAACCTAAATTTGATAAGAATATCCTTATTATTGATGAAACAATAGAAGGGTCCAATACACCCGGTTTTACCAGCGATGAAGAAGTCGATGAATTTTATAACGAATTGTTTAATCCTGACAGTTCTTTGGATTATTTTGAAAATGGCCTGCCTCCCAAGAATATTTTAGGAAGGTATAAATTGTTAATATGGCATTCCGACTACAATTTTGACAGGCACAATGTAGGGGAAGAGAAAGATTATCTTATTGAATATTTGCAGGCCGGCGGGAAATTAGTGCTTTCTGGCTGGCGTATTATTAAATCATTTGATTTGGAAGCCAGCTTTCCACAGATGTATGATCCCGAATCATTTTTAGCCGAATACCTCCATGTTTTAGGAGCTAATGAATGTCCCTCGGTTGACGGAGCTTTCGAGTGGGCGCGGGGAAGAAATGGGTATCCGGATATTCATGTTAATTTAGATATCGATGCAATAAGAGGCTTTCCATATTTCGGGGGGTTGACCAATATCAATATAATAACCCCAGGCGCTTTTACCAGAAATATTTTCACATTTCAATGTAAAGAAGGTTTTTCAGATCGAGTTACATTTCAGGACAGATCCTGCGCTATACGTTATACAGGATCATCATTTGATATTATTATATTTGGATTCCCGCTTCTCTATATCAGACCCGATGAAGCAAAATTAGTCGCTCAAAAAGTTTTAGAGGATTTATTATAAGTTCAATAAGGAGCTTTTACTTTGAAGAAATCTTTCAATTTTTTGTTTTATATTCTGTTGTTAGTTGGCGTTATAATGAATGCCCACGCAGGTATAACAGGTAAAATTTCCGGGGGAGTGGTCGATAAAGATAGCGGGGAACCTTTGGTCGGAGTAAATGTTTTCATTGATGGTTTTCCCTTGGGGGCCTCTACTGGTGAAGATGGGGACTATTATATACTCCAGGTACCGCCGGGCAAATACACTTTAAAAGCTTCTATGATGGGCTATGCCACTCAAATAATAAAAAATGTACAGGTGCAGGTTGATTTAACTACTACGGTGTTTTTTGAATTATCTTCGAGTATTTTGGAAGGCGAAGAAATTGTAATAATTGCTGAAAAACCGATGATCCAAAAAGATTTAACGTCTAGCAAGCGCTCGGCTTCCAAAGAAGAAATGAATAATATTCCTAACGCCGAAGATGCATTGGACGTCCTTTCATTAATACCGGGAACAGTTGTATATAATGTAAACCCGGTTCTTGACGTAGGCGGAGGCCATACTTTAAAAGCTCAGGATGATAACGTTAAAAATGTCCACATTCGGGGCGGCGGAGGCGGTGAGGTACTTTTTCAGGTAGACGGTATGCCGGTTACCCATCCCATTTTTGGCGGGCGCAGCGTTTTAAATATTGATATTAAAACAGTCGAAGAAATTGAAGTATTGACCGGAGGATTCAATGCCGAATATGGGGAAGCCCAGTCCGGCGTTGTAAATATTATGACCCGTGAAGGAAGAGACATATATAAAGCTGATTTGTCAATAAAATCAGATGTGATCAGCTCTCAAGAAAATAAAGAAGGTTCTGAATATGTCTCTTTTTATTTGGAAGGGCCGGAATTAATTACTTCAAAAATATTACCTGCAATGGGCCTTACATTTGATTCAAAAACAACAATGTTTTTATCAGGAAGTGCTAGACGGACAGACACTCAATTCAATAATTACAGAACGCGTGACACGAATACA
>JAGLUM010000235.1 GCA_023134755.1 Fidelibacterota bacterium
ATTGTATTGGTCAACAAGACGGAAACGACCATTATGATTTACCTTAATAATATCATTAGGAATACGTTGCTGAGATAGGTCGATCTCGATAACTTTTGTTTCTATATGGGTATGAGCTAAAAATGGAAGATCTGCTTTTGTTTCGTAGGGAGATTTATTTTTTAACGCATCTGTGGCAGAAAATAAAATAGCTCCACTCCCCTGCTGTTTTGTAATATCGGCCAATTCCTTTTTAATTTCACTTCCTTTGTAATCCTCCTTATCACCGCGTAAGCTTGGAATAATATACTGCGTTAAATCGCTGGCATTTATGTACAGATCATACAGAAGATTAAAGGATTTACTTCGGAAATGGATCCGTGGTACTAAAACATCGATCAGTCCGCTTTCCAGCCAGCTAATACCTTTCTGAAAATAGTATGTATCTGCCGGATAAAGACTTTTAAATCCCTTTAATTCATGATGCATTGGCTCTGTTTCAGCAAAAATTGTCAGGTAGGGTTTTACCAGTTTTACTTCTATCACTAATGCTTCAAGACAGGAAGTTAGTATATCCTGGGCGTAGTTTTCTATGTCAGATTGGGTGAAAGAACGGATTGTCTCATATTGCTTTTTAAAGACCTCTGTTTTGGTAATTTTATTATTGGGGTATTTCATTTGGGTGAAATAAAGACCGTCAATTTCATAGTCTGTAATAAGTTCATTAACCTGTTTTTTCAAATATGTGATAACTTCAGGATTTGAAGGATCAAGGTAAGAAAAAACATCCCCCTTGATGGGATGAAATGCATTATCAGCAATAATCCATTTTGTTCCGTGCTGTATAAATAGATGTTGAGGTGATTTTGGTTTATTCACATAGCTGTAGGCAGACAACACATCTAATTGGGCATGAAGTTGTAGTCCATTGCGATGTGCTTCCTGCAGGGCAAACTGCAGCGGATCAAATCCCGGATCACTCTCATTAAACAGGGTGCTCCATGTCTCAGTTTTAGATGGATAAAAGCATTCGCCGGCTTCGCGCACTTGGAAAAATACGGCATTAAAGCCTTTTTCCTTTGCTTCGGACATAATCTCGCGGATTGCGGCCTGCTTAGCTTCCACGCCCTCAGCATATCCCCAGTCAGTACCCAGAATTGCCAGTCCCCGAAATTCCGATGCGGCCATTAAGGGTATTCCTAATAATATTATCATGCATAATACGATTCCACGTTTCCCCCTGCTCGCACGTGATACATGTTTGTAATTTTTCATTTTCTCACCATTATTTTTAATTATGTGCTAAAAATATAAATAATTTTATTTTA
>JAGLUM010000236.1 GCA_023134755.1 Fidelibacterota bacterium
TCCCGTTGCTCAGCGGCAATCCCTCCAGCATCAGCAACCATCTGCAGAAACTCTTTCTGTCCTTTCTGCCATCTGTCTTTAATGGATTTACCTTCAATCGCTGTAAAAATACCTATTTTAGATCCGACCATATCGGAGGTCACGGTAATAGTTGTAATTCCTATATTATCAGAAGCACCCGGCATAAGTCCGGTTTCTACTCTGGTCGGAGATAGGAGTATAGTAAAACGCTCGGTGATAATTTTTTTTATAGATGCAGTCAGCCAACCGGGTATATTTTTAAATTGCCGGCCAGCATAAAACTTTCCCCGGATATTACTCATAAGATTACATTCATGTTTCAGTGCTTCGATTGTAGCAAGGGTTTTTAACTGATTATCGCTGTAGCTCATGGGAATATACCCACATTACATTTAGAATTTAATATCATGGATATCTCCCTAACTCAGATAAATCGTATATATTTTCAAGATTATCAATATTCAGGTATTTCAATGCTTTCAATCAATTTCCTCCTTTAAGATTCCAACGTCTTTACCGAATGGAAATATGAGTTTATTATTTTCATCTCGATAAAATAATTCTTCTGCATTTTCCAGAACCCGAAATCTTTTTATAGTTTCTGGATCCGTCATGTCTACACAGTATCTATGAGGTGTAAGTTCTATAACTAAACTCCCACTCCCAGTCCCATCTTCCCACCAAGCATACATATCAATATCTGCTTGCGGTGTCGCCGATCCAGTCCGTTCATCGAACTTAATGTTCTGAATAATTCCTGGAAATAAACAACCTCCATTATGTAAATCAATCATTACCAATTGCTTTGGGGCAAACATATATTTCCCATTATTAAATGGCTTAAATGCCATTGTCTTCGGTTTTTTCTGTCTCATAACTTTGTCCTTCCCTTTAGCAACCCATAAGGATTGCTTTAATAGTTAATAATATTCCAACCATGAGAAGGCAAGTTGGTATTGCATTCTCCATTGATATTTTTCCCCTCTTCCTTTTCATTCAGATTCTCCTTTTCATATCCAATCCAATAAAATAATTCTTCATGTTGATTCCTATTGCTGATACGACCATGACAGGGCTGTTTCATTTTTATTTTTAACTTCAACAGAAAATTCATAGTCTTTAAATAATTTCCCTGATTCTGTTATTTCACTGACTGCGTGATTTATCATTTCTATCTGCAGTCCCATATTTTTTATTTCTTTTTTCAGGTGGTTTCCAAGAAAATCATTAACCAGACATTCTAT
>JAGLUM010000237.1 GCA_023134755.1 Fidelibacterota bacterium
GAACTTCGTAAGCACAATCGGAAGATGGAATATTGCTTTCTGCTTTTTGAAGGGTTTCCGTAAAACTGCCTTTTAATTCTGCCATGATCAGCATCAGATAATCTCGTGCATCATTTGCTAATAGCGGATTATTAAGAAGAACCGTCAAAAGAATACCCTTATCCATGTGGATCATTCCTGTTCCGGTAGCAGGTTCATTTAATAAGATTTCAAATATGGCGTATCTTGCCGTAATGGGATCGGAACAGCGGCGCAGGACATTTTCCAATTGATGCCGGGCACGCAGCCGTTTGCCGCGCAGATTCAGAATTTCTCTTTCTTTTTTGATAGCGGCAAGCATCTCGTTCGCGCTGTTGTATAAACGGAATCCTTCATGAAGAGCCAAAACATCCCTTTCCTGGCCAAGCACACGAATATTCCCTGCCAGGGCATCTAAAATGAGTAGATCGCCTTCCTGTAAAACGTATTCTTTCTCGTGAATATCGGTTCGAATACACACATTAAAGCCGTTAAATTTTTTCTGTTTTATATGGTATTCAAGCGAATGGTAAAATAGAACCTTATTGCCACCTGAATCAGCCTGCCACTTGCCCGAAATAATGAGCGCCGGTTTGCGGAACTGCATGGCAATGAGCCCGGCATGGCTAAGAATACCGCCTCCGGTAGATATAATACCGTCTGCGTAATAAAGGAAAGTTGTATCTTCGGGTTTTATGGAAGCGGCCACCAGTATTGATCCCGGAAAATCCTGTGGGTTACGTCCTTTCGTTCCGAAAAGAACTTTGCCGACAGAACGGCCTGGTGAGGCTTTTAACCCTGTAATAATACGTTCACCGCGTAAAGGCTCTTTTTCAGAAGGCAGGATACTTTGTTTTATTTCTTCAAGAAGTTTAGCAGCTTCCGCATCGTTGTCAATACCGATTGGTTCGGACAGGGTGTCAACAAAATTGTTGGCACGCAGCAGCATTGCAAGTTCTGATGCTTCATAACAGGCATTTGAGATCCAGGGTTTAGATTTATTTTTGCGCCATTTATATATAACCTGGTCACGAATAAAAAAAGCAGGACGGATCATACCATTTGCTCCCCGCAGCACGTAAAAACATATTTCTTCACCGCGCAAAGCCAGGATGGCGCTCTGAACTAGATAACCGTTAACGCTTCCGGTTGTATTGAAAGTTATACTTCGTTCCAACGGACGCACAAGACGGGCTGTACTTATGGCTGCAGCTATTTTGTCTGATCCGGAAGCCAATAGTTCAGCGAATAACATAGCTTCATGCACGCGAATAAAAAGATCTGGTGTTTGATGTTGAAGTCCTTCGGTGGTTTGAATAAGTTCCCCGCGCAAAACAGCCTGTCGCAGTGGATTAAGGAACCATTCTTCAATCTCTAACTGCCCTGGATGTATGTCACCTTTCTTATAAGTTGGAAGCGCAATCTCAAAACCCAGTTTGTGGATCATTTTTATGAAATCCTGATAAAATCCGGCTGGAGGAAGGCCTGTATATATATCTTCATAATCGTCCTTGCCAGACCAAACTGTTTCCCGCCGCCCTGTCGGTTCATCTACAAAACCGGTCAGGATGCCGCAGTGGTTTTTAGTCAGAATGGTTTTCAGCGGAAGGAATCCCCAACGAAGAAAAAAATCAGCCCAGGCTTCGGCCACTTTATAGCGCGCTTCGCTTTCGAGTGTTATAGCGATCCAATTGTCCAGTCTAAATCCATAAAAAATGGAGCCAGGCGGAATATATGGTGCGCTTTTCGGCACAGGTCGCTCAGGTTAAGGGCACGTTCCTTATCATAACGGGCGTGAATGTGCGTTACTTCAATCAAGATGTCAAATTCCATACGTTTAAAAAAAGTTCTGATAGCGTCCAAAGAAATATTGGGATGCTGATTTAATTCGTAATTGCTGACACCGAAATATTTCAGATCAATCATTCCTCCGCGCAAGGGTGGGGAGTAATCGATGCGTAAAAAGGCAGGATGGTTGCGGAATCCAAAATAATAATGAACTTCATTGCCATAACAAAAAATATTAACATTGGGAAATTGCTCCTGGCCGTGCAGCATCTGTCGGGCAAAACCGTCGATGAGCAGTCCCACGGAAAAAGGGATCTGCAAAGTTGAAGATTGATTCTGAGAGGCCGGTTCGAAATCGGCATAACGAATTTTGTTTAAGACAAATTCAATACCGTCTTTAGTAGCAATAAGTATATCCACAGTGCGGTTTGGTGACCGGCCTCCTTCAACCAGTCGAAAGCCCAGGCTGAGGCCTTGCTGGTGCAAATATCTCTTCAGGCCGTGCAAAGTGCGTACTTCGCCCAGTGAACGGGGATCTTCAAAAGATTGTACGATCCGCGTCAGATCGGCTGAAAGCTGTGGCTTATCCGTATTTTCATCCAACTCAGTAAAAATTTTATTTCTCATTTCCTTGTATAGTCCGGGCAAAATAGTGCATTCGTCGCTAAAAGGCTTGAATAAAGCCACGTAGTCTTTCACAATTTGATCTATGCGGCCGATTATATCCCTGACTTTTTTTACACTAAGAGGACCAACATCAAGAAAATCACTGAGTAGGGTGGCATGATTTAAATTGTAGACTCTAAAACGGGTGATTGGATCATTCTCGTCTTCTCTACCGTGTTCTTCAGAAACCTGGCCACCACAAGCAACAATAAGATATTTTTCGGAGGATCGTTTGGCACCTCTGCATTTTTCCAGAAGTGACCCCTCCATTTCAGACACCATGAATGGAGGTGAACCGTCTATGATAACGCCGGTTAAACTATGTATTTTCAATCCCAGATTAAGGCGACTCCAACCAATCTTTGCAGTAACGTCATATAAAAGTTTTTTACCTATTATTTTTTCAACACGAATAAAATCGCTAAGCAAAGACGATGAAATACCTGGCACAGCCTGTAAACAAAGCAGATCGGTATATGTGGCGCGAGTGTATACAAGATATGGTGCAAAAAATTCATAAGATTTTTTACCCAGGATGGTTTTTGCTACATTAGGAGGAAGGGTTTTTTCAGAACTATCAAGCAGCCATGCAGCTAAGTGGCGCAGGGACATACTCTCTTCTTCAAAGTATAGCACCAGGAGTGGATCTTTATAGCGGAATCCCTCTCCCGGATCATAA
>JAGLUM010000238.1 GCA_023134755.1 Fidelibacterota bacterium
ATCTATCCCGGGGATGTTCTATTGAAGATATTATCAATTTAACGGTTGTAGCGGCATTACAGGCAAAAAAATAATTGGAGCAATAATGCCAAATTATGAATATAAATGTAAAAACTGCGATAAACAGATTACACGTTTTCAAAACATTTCAGATGATCCGCTGACTATTTGTCCCTCCTGTAACGGAGAGCTGGTACGCCTGCTTTCAGGCGGTGGAGGTGTGATATACAAGGGATCCGGATTTTATGTAAATGATTACAATACAGAAAAGAAAAAACAGATACAGAAAGAAAAGACCTCTGCTACATCCTGATTTGGCAGTAGCTCTTCAGGATATATATTATGAAGTTTGTTGATCTAACACAGATTGAGGTTAATGCCGGAAACGGCGGAAACGGCTGCGTCAGTTTTCACCGAGAGAAATTTATTCCAAAAGGAGGACCGGACGGTGGAGATGGCGGGAATGGCGGTAATGTGATATTTATAGCCAACGCACAATTACATACCTTGCAGGATATTCGCTATCATCGGAAATATAAAGCACAAAACGGCCGACCGGGCGAGGGAAATAACCGCTCAGGAAAAAAAGGGGAAGATATTCTTATCAAGATACCTGTTGGAACCCTGATAAAAGATTTAGATAAAGATATTATTTTGGCAGATATGGTAGAAAACGGCCAGACTTTTATTGCGGCAAAAGGCGGCAACGGTGGTTGGGGAAACCAGCATTTTGCAACATCTACAAATAAAGTTCCCCGATTTGCGAAACCGGGATTAGCGGGCGGATTTGTTAATCTTGAATTGGAATTGAAAATATTAGCTGATGTCGGACTGGTCGGATTTCCGAACGCGGGTAAAAGTACCTTGCTATCCGTAATTAGCGCTGCGCGTCCGAAAATTGCGGACTATCCTTTCACCACATTGGTTCCGAACCTTGGGATCGTGCGTTACGGTGACTATAAATCCTTTGTTATGGCCGATATTCCGGGTCTGATCGAAGGAGCACATCTGGGAAAAGGCTTGGGAGATCAGTTTCTGCGGCATATCGAACGCACAAAGATTTTATTATTTATGATTGATGTAAATGAAGAGGATATTCCTGAAACTTTCCATACCCTCCTTCAAGAACTGACAAAATTTAATAAAGAATTAGAGCATAAACCGCGCCTTGTGTGTATTACCAAGATGGATAGTGTGGATACAGAGAATTATGAACCGGATTTCACGCTGGATGAAAAGATCATATATATTTCATCCGTTACCCGGTATCATATTGAGGGATTGATCTATGAAGTTGCGGGGTATTTGAAGTAGTGTGAGAAGACCTCACTCAAAAACACAAAGGAACAAAGAAAGCCACTAAGAGAATTTATAAGGTTTTGAATAAAAAAACCTGAAAAATGCTTTGTACCTTAGTGTCCTTTGTGTGAGGTAAAAAGGGGAACGAAATGAACGAAAACAGTATCGCTGAAATTATAGTTGATTGTGCATATCATATTCATGTTAAAACCGGTCCCGGTTTGTTTGAATCAGTATATGAGCTTATTTTAGCTGAACATTTAAGATCACGGGGGCTTTCAGTTAAGCGTCAATGTCCTGTAAGTATAAATTTTGAAGATTTGAAATTTGGAAAAGCATTTATTGCTGATATGACTGTTGAAAATAAAGTTATTATTGAATTAAAATCAAAAGAGAAATTAAATTCTGTAGATAAAAAACAATTATTAACATATTTAAAAATGACGGGACTAAAACTAGGATTATTGATAAACTTTGGAGAAAGTCGTATAAAGGATGGAATTAAACGAATAATCAATGGTGACATAAGTACTGAAATATAAGAAGAGCTCACTCAAAGACGTAAAGGAATAAAGAAAACCACTAAGAAAATTTATAAGGTTTTGAATAAAAAAAACCTGAAAAATGCTTTGTACCTTTGTGTCCTTTGTGTCCTTTGTGTGAGGTAAAAAGG
>JAGLUM010000239.1 GCA_023134755.1 Fidelibacterota bacterium
GAGTATAGTTAATACTTCCGGCAAGACGGTTTGTGCGACGCATATTCATGCGAAGCTCAAATCCTTTTTGCGTTGCAAAATCGCCATTTACAAATCTGTCGTAAGTACCCGGAATGGTTGACCCTGGTGTAGGAAGCTGTTTGTGAACTTCAATCAAACCTTTAACGTTTTTGTAAAACGCGGTTATGTCAAATGCGGCAACTTCACCTATTTCACGGCGGAAACCAACCTCATAAGAAGTGGTGTGCAGCGGGTCTAAACCAAATCCAACCGGATTGAGGAAATAGAATCCCTGGCGCACGATCTGGCGTGCATAGGTATATGAGCTATAATATGCTTCACTCAATCGTGGCATTTGAACAAATTTACCGTAGTTTAAATAAAAGACTGTTTTATCATCAACCGGGAATGAAAAACCCAAACGCGGACTGATGTGCATTGTTGGAGCTTTATCCATCCATGCGGAATCTGCCAGCATACTGGTATTAGGATCTACGATCGGATTTGCCGGGTCTGTGAGTTCGCGATCATCTCCATCGAAATAATCAAAACGTAAACCGGCATTAATGATCAGATCTTTATACTCAATTTTATCCATTACGTATGCGGCTATTTCCATTGGGTGTTTCGGACCATCCATGTAGCTACCGTTATCATATATCGTTGCACTATTGGTTTTATTCCCATAAGCATCATAACCGTAGGCATTTACACTACCATTGAAGATCCAAATATCCATCGGGACACCGGACAAACTATCATAGGTTGTATAGTCTGTAGTTCCGGATTCTGCAGTATAAATCATTGCAGCGGGATTAACTGAATATCGGCGAACAGTGTGTCTTTTGAAATCTGCACCGATCTTTACTTCATTATGTTTATTGATCTGATTAACATAATCAAGATTTAGACCAACATAGGTTTGTTCTTCACTAAAATAAAGAGCAAGGGGTTCACCGTCACGTTCAATCGGGAAACCGTGAATTACGTAATTGTATTGTGGTCTCCAGGCATTACGGTAAACGACTGCACCATCAGTTGCTTCATATACAGCTGAACTATCATACCATTTTGCCCAGTCATTCCCAAAATACGGATCATTTAATTCACGCGCATAATGGAAATAACTTACTTTTACATCAAAATAAGATGTCGGTGAAAACAACTTGGTTGCTTTTGCTGTAAGTAGTGTGGTTGGTGTTGTATAAAAGTATGTTCTGTTATTCAACGTATTTAACATTGGCGGCGCTTGGTATGTCCGGTCATATTTTGTGAAATCATGCATCACATCAAAACGCAAACGAACCGGTAAATCAATAGTTACAGACCCGTTAATGGCATATGTCATTCTACTGGCATGTGGGGTAAATCCATCCGAATAGATAAGGTCCACAGTATCTTTATTTGTGGGGTCAAGCGGATTGTTGTTAATTTTTTCAGTAAACGAAAAACCTTCACTGAAACGTACTTCAGAGTCTTTTTGGTCGTCATACTGACCGGCAATAAAGAATTTTACCTTGTTGCCAATCGGACCACCGATAGTAGCTATGACAGCATTTTTGCCATAGTTGTGGGTTCCTAAAATCTGTTTACCCAACGCGGGATCACGGAATCCATCTGTATGGAATTCCACTGATCCATTGAACTTAGAACCTCCGCTTTTAAGTTCTGTTTTCACGATACCGGCGTTTGCATTACCCATATCGGCGGTGTATCCACCGGCAAATACCTGAATTTCTTCAATGGCATCATGAATGATCGTCATCACGTTGGTATTGGTTGTTGCCAATGATGTAGAAACACCACCAACATAATACTTTACCTCGTGAGGGCGACCACCGCGAATATAAACCATCCCATCCTGGACAATCACACCCGCCATGTTGGAAATTACATTTCCGACACCACGAACCGGAATATTTTCCAATTCATCTGATGTCGCCATGGAAACACTTGATGTTACACTTTTTTCGAACAATTTACGTTCTGCTATAACGGTCACTTCCTGACCTGGTATAACAGATTCTTCAAGTTCGAAATTTATTTCCGTCGTAACACTTGAAAGAACACGGACTTCTTGAACCGTGAGCTTTTTGTGTGAGATGATCGACGCGGAAACATCATAGGTTCCAACCGGGACGTTCAAGATAATAAATGAACCGTCAGCATCTGCTGCCGCTCCCAGAACTGTTCCCTCTATGAGAACATTGGTTCCCGCAAGGGGTTCATTTGTCTCGACGTCCGTTACTACCCCAACAATCTTACCTGTCGCCTGCGCAAATACGCAGATTGGTAAAATCATAAGAATAG
>JAGLUM010000024.1 GCA_023134755.1 Fidelibacterota bacterium
TGAAATAGAGTTCAACGGCACCGGCTAAAAGGGCGATCCGGGTCTTCTCTTCCACTTGTTCCTTTATCCGGTTTTTTAGCAGTTCTTCCACAAATCCAGTATGAACACCACCCTTTTTGATGTCGGGATTGCTTAGCAATTCCAGCAGAAATGCCCGGTTGGTGGTTCCGTTGTGGATGCTGATGCGCATGGCGTGGAGAGCTTGTTCCAGCCGGGCAATGGCTTCCGGCCGGGTGGGAGCATGGGCGATAATCTTGGCCACCATGGAGTCAAAATCTCCGGGGATGGTGCTACCCTGTTCAATACCTGAGTCTACACGGATACCGGGGCCAGCCGGGGCTTTGAACAGGATGACGTCTCCTGGAGCGGGACTGAAATCCTGTTCGGGGTCCTCTGCGTTCAGCCGTACTTCGATTACAGCGCCCATGGGAATACGGTCTGATAAATCAACCCTGATCCCCCGGGCCACATCGATCTGCCCTTTGACTAGGTCTACTCCGTACAGGCTTTCCGTAATAGGATGTTCCACCTGGAGGCGAGTATTCACTTCCATAAAGTAATACTCTTTCCGATTGAGATCGTACAGGTATTCCACTGTACCGGCGCCGATATATTCAGCTGCCAGTATCAGACGGCATGCCCCTTCCTCCATGCTTTTCAGGATGTCTTCCGGGAGTCCCGCAGGGGGAGTTTCTTCAATAATTTTCTGGTTTTTTCTCTGGACTGAACAGTCCCTGACACCGAAAGTGTTTACTGTTCCGTGGGCGTCTGCTAAAACCTGGACTTCCAGGTGCCGTCCCCTTTCCACCAAAGCTTCGATAAATACAATATCATTTCCTGTGATCCGGACGGTCTCCTCCTGGGCGGATTTGAACTGGGACGCCAGTTCTCCTGGCCTCCGGACAAAACGGATTCCCCGGCCGCCACCGGCATTGGCAGCTTTTACGATAACAGGATAACCGATTTCTTCCGAGATCTTCTCCGCATCTTCAATATTTTTGACAGCCCGGCGACTCCAGGGCAGGATGGGGACATCCGCTTTTTCTGCCAGGTTCTTGGCTTTAATTTTATCACCTAGCATAGCCATGGCTTTGCTGGAGGGACCCATGAAGACAATCCCTTTTTTCTCTATTTTTTCAGCAAACAGGGCGTCTTCCGATACAAATCCCCAGCCGACCCATATCGCGTCACAGTTTTTATATTCTAAACCTTCGATCATCAGTTCATGATCCAGGTAGGGAGATTTCTGTTGTCCGGGATAACTGGTCAAATCGGACAGAAGCAGGACGTCGTCGGCCATTTTGACGAACGGTGCATCCTCTTCCGCTTCAATGTAGAAAGCAACGGCCTTTATCTCTGTACTGTGTAGACTGTTGTACTCCCTGACGGCTCGGATGAAGCGCAGAGCAGCTTCTCCACGGTTAATAATCCCGATCCGGGCGTTATCCCGGAGAATGGTAATATTCTTTTTCATGTTCCTTCCTTTAATAACTTAAACTACCCCGAACAGGCTCCAAACGGATCTAAATTCGGATCGACTTTGATATTTTTCCTCATAAAGTCAAACGGTATTCAAGTTATCAATTATCTTTTTCTCACGATTCCTTACATGTCACACGTAACGCATTACAAATTAATAGCTATTATACTTATCTTCCCACCTCAGAATATGCCATTTTTCTCCGGTATCTTTGCGGAAACGAAATTCGGCATCGCCGATAATGGTATAATAATCCCCCAGGGTTAGCTGATATGATTTTGAGATGTCGGCATAGTTTGCTGTTTCAAACCATGCATTATCTTCACGTACAATTTCATCGCCCTCTATTTCATAGTAGTTACTGTCCAGGGTGGTCTGCCACAACAAATCCACATAGCTGAAGACACTCAGTAATCGCCCGGTAGTTTTAAGCTCTGTATCACGCATCCAGGAATCATAGTGTCCGGTACCGCTTTCATCGCTGGGCTGGTAATAGACAAAAACAAATTCGCTATCCAGCAGCATAGCATACATCAGGCTGTCGCGGTAAATATAGGCATACCTAAAATTGTGCAGTACATCTGCGGGAGATGCCAAATCCATGCGGTAGATAGAATTCCCACCTGCGAGATCGCCGAGGGTCGGTGAAAAGATATTTTTACAGCCGGAAAAACAGAGCATTATCAGCAACGGCATCACCCATAAAAAATGAGAAAATGATATCAAGCGTTGTATTTTTTTTCTGTTTTTATTGCTATTCATAATAATACCGCAGGGTGTTTTCATTTATAATATAGTATGAAAATGTTCAAATTGCTTTAATTTTTAGCGAAGACCTCTCACAAAGACACAAAGAAAATATATTAAGGTTATTCAAATTAAATGATA
>JAGLUM010000240.1 GCA_023134755.1 Fidelibacterota bacterium
GGATTCGATTGCCTTGGTTTAGCCATAACGCATCCCGGCGACACTGTACACATAGAAGTCGGGGATGATCCCGGGATTCGGCTGGTGGATATTCAGGGAGATGAGGGAGTATTGCCTAAGAGCGTGGAACGAAACGTCGTGGGTGTAGTCATTCAGAGTATGCTGGATGCACTTGGCCGGAACGATGCTATGGCAGTCCGTCTGGATAAAGGTCTGCCGTTGAAGAGTGGACTGGGATCCTCTGCTGCGAGCGCGGTTGCCGCAGCGGTGGCAGCCAATGCCTTTTTTGGGAATCCCTTTACAAAGAAAGAACTTCTTCCTTTTACCATGGAGGGCGAGCGACTTGCATGCGGCGCGCCCCACGTTGATAACGTGGCGCCGGCACTGCTGGGCGGGATAGTCCTCATACGCAGTACAAATCCTCTCGATGTGATATCCATCACATATCCAAAAAACATATACTGTGCCGTCGTACATCCCGAGATGGCGATAGCCACACGGGATGCGCGCGCCGTATTGCCCCGAACCATTTCCCGTGCTACGGCGATTCGGCAAAGCAGTCATCTTGCCGCTTTTATTGCAGGTTTGCAGCAAGGGGACATGGAATTAATTGCACGATCTATGGTAGATTTTATTGCCGAACCTGCACGCAAATCATTAATCCCGCATTTTGATGCTGTAAAACGGGCAGCCATGGCGTCCGGTGCACTGGGTTGCGGAATTTCGGGATCCGGACCAAGCATGTTCGCACTGTGTGACGGAGAAAAAATTGCGCAGCGCAGCGCTGAAACAATGGCAAATATTTTTAATGACAATAAGATACAATGCGAAACTTACGTTTCACAAATTTGCGAGAACGGTGCGGTAGTCAGAAATAAAAAGTAAAAAGATAAGAAGTAGGAAGTAAACCGTAAACCGTATGCCCGGCGTAGCCCGAGTGCAACGAGGAGCGAAGACGGGTCCATTCTCAATTGTCAATTTTCCTAAACCTTAAACCTTAAACCCTCCATCATAAGCTATTTTTATTAACAAAATATTATTGTATCTTTCAATCCGGTATTCAGGGAAAGGATGACATGAAATATTACAGTACTAATCACAGTATTGACGCGGTCGATCTAAGAACAGCGGTATTACAGGGACTTCCAAAAGATAAGGGCTTATATATGCCTGATGATATTCCCCTGATAATGCCCCGTTTTTTCGAGAATATCCAACTTTTGAGCTTTCGTGAAATTGCTACGTCCGTTGCTTTGACCCTGTTGGGAGAAGATCTTCCGTCCAATGTGATCATTGATATCATTGACAATGCAATTACTTTTGATACACCGCTGATAAAACTGGATGATACACATTATGTGCTGGAATTGTTCCATGGGCCAACCCTGGCATTTAAAGATGTCGGTGCGCGTTTTATGGCGCGATTAATGAAGCATTATATTAAAGATACAGATCAAAAACTCACGGTATTGGTCGCAACTTCCGGCGATACCGGGTCGGCTGTTGCAAACGGTTTTCTCGGCATTGACGGTATTGATGTCATTATTCTCTATCCATCCGGGAAAGTCAGTAAAATACAGGAACAGCAATTAACCACAATGGGTGAAAATATCACGGCTATTGAAGTTGATGGAAGCTTTGATGATTGCCAGAATCTAGTGAAAACAGCGTTTGTAGATAAGGCATTAGGTCAAAAAATGACGCTGACTTCTGCAAATTCCATTAATATAGCCCGCCTGATCCCGCAGACATTTTATTATTTTCATGCTTATGCGCAGTTAAAACGACAGGGTAATACCGAACCGTCGGTGATAAGTATTCCAAGCGGAAATGCGGGCAATCTTACCGCGGCCCTGATCGCAAAGCGTATGGGACTGCCTGTTAAACGGTTTATTGCGGCCTGCAATAGCAATGACAGTTTAGCAAAATATCTTCATACCGGGGAATTGGTTGCTAAACCCACAAAGCATACCATTTCGAACGCTATGGATGTCGGAAACCCCAGCAACCTAATGCGTATTCAGGATCTGTACAGTTATTCTGTAGAATTCCTGCGGCAGGATTTGCTTAGCTGGTCCTTTGATGACGATGCCACCCGGGCAACTATCCGGGATATCTATAAAACCTATAATTACATAATGGACCCTCACGGCGCGGTGGGATATTTGGGAACAAAGCGCTATGAGGAAGAGATTGACCGGGATTCAGTGCACATTATATTGGAAACCGCCCATCCGGCAAAATTTAAGGATACCGTAGACGCGGCTCTTGGAATCACCGTTGATATTCCTTCACGCTTAGAGCAGGTTTTACACAAAAGCAAACAAAGCCTGCGAATGCCAGCAGATTTTGAGGCATTTAAACAGTACTTACTTTCGTAACTCGTGAACCGTGAACCGTGAACCGTGAACCCTACTTGTCCGGCGTAGCTCCAATGTATATCGGGGCGAAGACGGAACCCCTCAACTCTTCTTTAAAACTTGCCTCAAGATTTTTCAAGTTTTCACAAGTTTTTTACACAATAACTCAATAAAAACTAAAA
>JAGLUM010000241.1 GCA_023134755.1 Fidelibacterota bacterium
TTGAAACACATGTTGTCAATGGTGTCATTACCTTTTTAATAAACTGATATGTTTCCCGTGGCGTCAGAATATCTGAAATCCCTAAAAAATTCTTAATATCAAGAAATAAAACCGTTCCCACCATATCACCAACAATAAAATTCTCCATAGCCCTGAAATCCTTCATGTACACATCCCCCTTTAATGAATGTTGACAAGCATTTTGTAGTTTTTGGAAATAACAATGTCTATGCTAATGTCGATTCCTCATGTTGACAGCATAATATTCATTTATGATCAATCGTCAAAAATGAATTGTCCAAAACATGCAGGTTGATGAAAATTCAGTTCATCAATCGATTTCCACGCTCCCCAGTGTGGGTGAGACGTCTTATCTCCACATTTATATAAATTGCCCCGCCAGATTGAGCTATTTATGTTTTCTATTGGTGTCAAATACGTAAAAAATGCCATCGGTATATATACAGCTAAATACCATTCTATTGGCCTTGTGATTTCGGGATTAACAATATGTGGTAAACTGCTTTTAATAGCTATTGTTTGCGCTATATGCTCAGGAATAGGCCGAATATCTCTTCGTTTTCCGTTCTCATCTCGTGTGGGATCAATAATATAATTGACATGCAAGGTTCCCCCACAATTAATCTCAAAATTATAATACCCATTAGCATCGGGCGGTTGAATAAACCATTCAACACAGCTGTCTTCATGTACTTTGTCATTATATTTCAAATGACATGAGCGTACATAACGGTCCTGCACACGAAATAAAAGAAAAATTCCGAATTGATTATATTGAATTTTTACTTCTGTTCTTGGATGATGCTCACTGCTTTTGGGATGAAAATGTTTAATTTTAGCAATTTCTGCTTCTTTCCATTCCGGAGCATCCCATTCCATAACATTATGGTATATTCTTGAATTTTTATGTATGTGGTATTGTTTGTTCATAAATCCCCTCTATTTATAAATTTACTACATAAACATAACAATTTCAATAACTTATTTTCGGGAAAGCCAGAATAATAAAATGTCTCCGATGCACTTTAGACTGTATGGCGAGCAATAAGCAGGAAGATCATGGACAGTATGCCATATATTTCGCCCTTGATGATAATAGTGAAAATCTATCAGATCAATAGTTGGTATCCCGGCAATGATATTTAATGGAATATGATCATCGTATATTTCCTGACCAATTTTTTTGGGGAATACATTTTGGTACCCCAGTTTATGTGCGATATCCCATACCTCCAATACCAGTTCAGGAGCATAGAGCATGCTGTTTGCTTCTATGGGAATTTCCAAATTCTGGTCGCCTATCATATCAATTAATATTCCAATCTGCGGAATGGGAGAAATTGGGTAATATGCATAATATTCTGAACCCTGGCAAAAATACATACCGTTACCTGCGATACCCATATCTTCTGCATCCCAAAAAATAATATCAATACCAATATCGCTGTCAAATTTTGGGAGGCATTCTAATATTTCCAGTAAAACCGCCGTTCCGCTAGCTCCGTCATTTGCACCGGGAACCGGTTTATTGGAATAAAATATATCCTTATCTGCAAATGGCCGGGTATCCCAATGTGTACTCAACATAACGCGTTGTGGCTGCTCTGGTCGAATTCTTGCAATGATATTATAGGCATCAACAGTATCTTTTGTTACCGGACGGTATGCTCTGAATGTCTGAACAAGCACGGTATCTGCAGACTGTTGACACATATCGATGATCCAGTCCCGGCAAACACGATGTGCTTCTGTTCCAGGAACACGGGGGCCAAAAGCGACCTGTTTTTCCAGGTACTGAAAAGCCCGATATTGATCAAACTGCATTTCCCGGGCAAATAGTCCGGATATCATGAATAGAAAAATTAGAAAATGTTTCATACAATTAACCACTGATTCGGATAGAGACTGTTACGCCAAAATCCTTATAATTATCTGTTTTGTTTTCGCCATCCAATCCCTGAGTTTTGTCTATACGTTGACCGTATTTAAAGAAAAACCGTCCATCAATATTTTTACTAAAACGGTAAGATATTTGAGGCTCTATTTCCCAGTTTATCCGGAAATTTTTTGGATCTCCAAAATCCGGGTTTCCGCTGGATTTGACGACTTTTTTATCAGATCCGTATTTTCCCTGTAATGAAAAGGTGATTTCGTTCTTCATGTTGATAACCTTAATTTTCTTCAGGAAGGGAACCGGAATACTGATTCCTTTATTATATGAATAGGATAAATTAAATGTCATATTTTCTTTATATGTTTTAGTAACACTTGCATTCTGGTAATCAAAGGTCACGTCACCTCTATTATCAATTTTGATGCTTCTAT
>JAGLUM010000242.1 GCA_023134755.1 Fidelibacterota bacterium
GATCCCGCGGGTACCTACTCGGGGAGTACAGGTGGATTTACGATAGGACTTCCTTCAGAGGCTATTTCCGAAATGGAAATATCTTTGGGTGGACTGAGTGCGGAATTCGGGAATGTGCAATCCGGTGTTATTAATGTAGCAACAAATGCCGGCGGACGCAAACTGTCCGGAAAAGCCACGATCATGACAACCGACTACGGAACACGCATCAACGATATCATTATGCCACTGGACAAATTTGTGGAAAAGAATCTCAGTATGTTTCCGGCACCGGCAAATCAGGATTCCATGAGTGCGGTGATTTTTCAAGATTCCCTGCGTGCGTTGATTATGCCGAGGGAAGACCGCTGGTATACATTGAAATACCAGCATGAACTGCAGAATGTTCTCCGTTTGAGTTTGAGTGGACCTATTATTCCAAACAGCGACCGTGTTACCTTTGCGTTTTCGGCAGATCTGAGCAAAGAGAAGCAAGATTATTTTATTAATAACACGTATTCAAGCCAGAAATATTATGGCAAATTAACAGCAAAATTGAATGACAAAATGAAAATATCAGCCAGTGGGATGTACTCTACCACGCTGTCTGATGATTTTTATATTTATGCTTCAAAATACGGTCCGGCTGATGAATACTGGCTGAATGAAATGTATTACGACCCTGATCCGTCTACCGGCAGTCGGGGCGATACCGCTATTATCTATCATTATGTGGATAACGCGGATGCATATCAGGATACGTCCTACCGTATCGGTCGCCGTGACACGGTCTTTGCTGCCGGCAATACTATAACCTGGTATCAGCAGGCCATATTTAAGGAAGTCTATGTCGATTCCCGCCTCCAGGATCATCTCTGGGACCGCGAACGTATGGCTTATTCCTTTAATTTGGGATTCACACATCAGTTAAATTCCAAAACGTTCTATGAATTAAAGTACCAGAATATGACATCCAAGTACTTCTATGGTGTCCGGGATGTGGACGATCGCGACGGCGACGGGGATGTTAATGAATTTCTAGACTGGGATTTCGACGGTGATGGCCCATATTATGAAAACCGTGAACGGGAAAACAGCCTCTGGTGGACCGGGGGAGACGATCCGGGATACCGGGATCAGATTTCCGTTGTAAATAAATTGAAATTTGATATTGAAAGTCAGCTTAACCAGAATCATCAGGTGCGTGGCGGACTGGATTTTACACACAATAACATGGATGTGACCAATATTTCCTGGAGTAGCATTGAATATGATGCGGTGGATTCCAGTTATTCCAGAAACTATTTTCGCACCGATATCTGGTCG
>JAGLUM010000243.1 GCA_023134755.1 Fidelibacterota bacterium
CCCATGCTGACATGGTCTTCCTGTCCCGCAGATGTGGGAATGGAATCTACACTGGCAGGATGTGCCAGAACTTTATTTTCGGAGACTAGCGCGGCCGCGGTATATTGCGCGATCATGTAACCGGAATTCAAGCCCTTACCTTCCGCAAGGAAAGGGGGCAGACCCGAAACATGCGGATTCACCAGCCGGTCGACGGTCCGCTCGGAAATATTTGCAATTTCAGACAAAGCAATACCCAAAAAATCCAGGGCAAAAGCAAGAGGTTCACCGTGAAAGTTACCGCCGGAGATGACCTCCTTGTCTTCTGCGAAGATCAAAGGATTGTCCGTTGCGGAATTTATCTCAGTAGTAAAGATCGATTTTACATAATTAATGGTATCAGATACTGCACCGTATACCTGCGGTATGCAGCGCAGCGTGTAAGCATCCTGAACCTTATCGCAATGTATATGTGAAGCAATAATAGCACTGTTTTCTACCAATTTTAATATGTTGGCGGCGATGGTTATTTGACCTGCATACGGACGCGCTTTATGGATGCGGGCATCCATTGCCTTAGAGCTTCCCTTGAGTGCTTCTAAACTCATAGCACCGGCAATCTGAGCGTGTTTTATGAGCTGTTCGGAATCCACAACAGTCAGACAGCCGATGGCTGCCATAACCTGGGTTCCGTTGATCAACGCAAGACCTTCTTTGGGCTGAAGTTGTAGAGCCGCAATGCCGTGTTTTTTCAATACCCGATCTGCGGGAACCCGCTTACCGTCTTCCAGACATTCGCCTTGTCCGGTTAAAATAAGTGCTAAATGAGCTAAAGGTGATAGATCTCCGCTAGCTCCTACGGATCCCTGAGAAGGAATATAGGGATAAATATCATGGTTAATAATATCCAGCAAGGTCTGGATCAATTCTACACGCACCCCAGAAAAACCTTTTGCCAGCGCATTCGCCCGGAGCAGCACCATCGCCCGTACGGTATCTTTGTCAAGCGGATTACCTACACTGGATGCATGGCTGCGGATAAGATTTTCCTGAAGTTGAATAGCTTGTTCCGGGGGAATATAATG
>JAGLUM010000244.1 GCA_023134755.1 Fidelibacterota bacterium
TCTTCTTGTAGAGATAGAAGCGGATAAGGAATATTAAATCGGCTATATGCTTATTTCGATTGTTTTATCAGTTTCCCGTTATCAATTTTATAATTAATTTTTGCGATATCAGCAATACTTTCATCGTGGGTAACCAAAAAGAATGTTTGATTCAAGTCCTTTTGAATTGTTTTAAATAATTCCAAGACGCGTTCTCCCGTCTCTTTATCAAGATTACCCGTAGGTTCATCTGCCAATAAAATATCAGGTGAATTAATTAGCGCCCGTCCAATAACGGCACGCTGCTTTTCGCCACCGGAAATTTCTGCAGGAAAATGATGTGCGCGTTCGATAACACCAAGATAATCTAACATTTCCCTGGATTTTACAATGGCTTCATGTTTATGTAATCCTCCGATCATCAGCGGCATTGCCACATTTTCTTCTACGGTAAATTCAGGAAGCAAATAATGAAATTGAAAGATGAATCCAATATGTTTAAGCCGAAAATTCGCTAACTGATTTTCGGGCATGTGGGTGACTTGTTTGCCGGCAATCCATATTTCACCGGAATTGGGAGAATCCATTGTTCCAATAATGTTCAGGAAAGTTGATTTTCCCGACCCTGACGGTCCCATCAAGGAAATAAAATCACCCTGATTGATGGTTAAATCAATGTCATTAAGGACCCGTAGCGGCACAGTGCCTGACAAATAGCTCTTACATAATTTTTTTACCTGAATAATTGCATTCATACTATTTCTCGTTATTGTTTTGTTTTTATTGCTTCCAAAGGTTTTATACGGTTTGCCCGGCGAGCCGGTACCAGCGAAGAAAAGGTAATCAATAAAGATACCATCGCCAGGGTAAAAAGCACATCCCAGATATTAACAATGACCGGGACATATTTAAAGATGTAAACATCATTGGCACCCGGCATGATAAAAAACGGAAAATACTGCTGGATCAAGAGTAGCAAAACCGCAAAAACGGCGCCCAAACTCATTCCCAATCCTCCGGTATACCATCCGAGCCGAAAATAAATTTTATAGGCATCTTTTGGTCCGCATCCCATGCTTTGAAGTATACCGATCTCCCATTTTTTCTCTAACAGCAGCATCACCATGGAACTGATCAAATTAAAACCAGCCAAAATAATTATCATATTTAATGCAAAGAAGGTCGCGTATTTTTCAACCTCCATGGCAGAAAATAATTCAATATGTTCTTCCCACCATGTGGTTACACGGATGTTTTCCGAAACAGCATTCTTCCAAAATTTATTTTCGCTGTCCAGGTTAGCATGATGATGCAATTCCACTTCGTACTGATGATAATTGGGTTCATCTAAGAGATATTGCATATCCAGAATATGCATGTAGGCCCGGTAATCATAATCAAAAATTGTTACATTATATATATCATGCACAATACATTGCATGCTCGGTGCGGTATAGGTCTTAATATCAAGTAGACTGATAAGGGTAACGGTATCCCCTACTGTGACACCCAGTTTATTTGCAAGCGATAGACCCAGAATGATCTCAGGATACGGGGTATTTGCTAAATCATCCGTCAGGTATTTTTTTTCTTGTAAGTAAGGGTTGAGTTTCATGATCTTCCGGTATTCATCCGGAGAAATTCCCTTTACAAAAGCCAGTTGCTGGTGTTTTCCGACCGAGAGTAACATTTTGCGCTCAATGGTAGGAGAGCATGCTTGAATTTTATCGTTCTTTAGAAGCCTCTCATATAATGCCTCCTGTTCATCAGCAGTGGCGTTTTTTACATAAAATGTCAGAGCTGGCGACATACCCTGTGTGCGCTGAAATACCATATCCCGGAAACCGTTCATCACGCTGAGTGCGACAATAATGGCAAAAGTTCCTAAAAAAGTACCAATAATGGTAATGATCGAGGTTGTCGAGATCATTCTGACCTTTTTTCGCGAACTGAAATAACGCCGTGCTATATAATTTATATAGGGTTTCTTACTCATAACGTAATACCTGTACCGGTTTAACCAGTGATGCATTCCGGGAAGGGAAATAGGTGGCAATTAAGGATAAAAACAGACCTGCAAACACAATAATAAGGATAACCTGCCATGAAATGTCTATGGGTAAACG
>JAGLUM010000245.1 GCA_023134755.1 Fidelibacterota bacterium
CCTGAGTTCTCCAATGCTTCGGGGCGGGGTGACGTATTGATGGAAATTTTTGTCTTTCAATAATTAATTCATTTCATTTTGCATTTTATTTTTATCTTATTTATATTCCACCAGTACTAATCAACAACCCATATATTTAAAGGAGAAAACCATGAATATTGGTAACATAGCAGGTAAAATTTGGAAAACATTAAATAAAAACGGCGCAATGTCAATTAACGCGCTGATAAAAGAAACAAAAATAAAAAATAATGAGATCATGTTTGGTCTTGGATGGCTAATGCGTGAAGATAAACTGACAGTGACTAAATCCGCTAACGTCACAAAATACGGCTTAAAATAATTTCCTATATACTGACATATTTCAGCTAAAATATGCCGAAAAAATAATTGTGCATTTCCCGCGATAAGGTTTTAACTTATCGTAATGGAAACACTTGCACAAAAAAAAGCCCGCACACAGCACATCATTGGTGAATTGGAAAAAATGTACCCCGCTGTGCGTTGTGGACTGGAACATCTGGATGCATATCAATTATTGGTGGCAACCATTTTGTCCGCGCAATGTACAGATAAACGGGTTAATATGGTTACACCGGCTCTTTTCCGGCATTTTTCTACTATTTATGATATGGCGAAAGCAGATCACGATGATGTGATCCGGAACATCCGATCCACCGGATTTTATAACAATAAATCCAAAAATATTATTGCTTGCTGCCGGGAAATTGTCAGCCGTTTTAACGGTCAGGTGCCGGATACTCTTGAAGCTTTAATTAGTTTACCCGGCGTTGGACGCAAGACCGCAAATGTTATTTTAAATCAAATTTATCATGTTCCCGCAATTGTTGTGGATACCCATGTCGGGCGTATTTCCCGGCATTTGGGTTTAACCCGGCACCATGATGCAACAAAAGTTGAATTTGATCTGCAGAAAATATTGCCTAAAAAAATATGGATTGTCTGGAACCATCAGCTTATAGAGCATGGCCGTAATATCTGTGTCTCCCGACGGCCGAAATGTGACCAATGTCAATTGCGGGCACTCTGTCCGGGGCCTTATGAAAAATAAATTCCTTATTATGTTCTTCGCTTTTTCCTTCCTGCTTTCCCCGAAAGTGGGATTTGCATCTGCCGCAATGCAGCTGAGCGTGGGCAATATCAGTGTTTATTACGCGGAACAGGATAAGCATATTGCAGAACTTGCCGCAAAAACCGTAAACCGGCAACAGCAGCATTTATACGAGCAATACGCTCTGGAACAGAATCCAATGATTATATACATTGCGCAGAATGCATCTCAATATCGGCAATATTCCGGATCTTCTTCCCCGCTGTGGAGTATGGGACTTGCATCCAACGACCGGATGCTGGTAAAAAGTCCTTCCTTCAGCCATCAGACTCTGACAGCATTTCGCAAAACCCTGATACATGAGACAGTACATCTTGCCGTGACCTCTTATGATCTTCCCGTATGGTTTAATGAAGGATTGGCTCAGTACGAGGCTGGCCAATTCAGCATCACTCAAAAAACCCTACTTAGCCGGGCGGCTTGGTCCGATAGATTTATTCCCTTTCGCGATATTGAATATCTTATACAAATGCCGGCCGCAAAAGCAAAACTGGCCTATGCGCAGAGTGTGGCTGCCGTGGATTATATGATTGACTATTTTGGCGTGGAATTAGTTGCAAAATTACTTTACTTAATCAAAAAATATGAGCATTTTTCAACTGGTTTCCGGAATGCATTCTTGATGAGTCCTGAAGCTTTTGAGAAAAAATGGCAAGAGAACAGTAAAAAACACTATCGTATATATCTGCTGCTGGATACAGGCAGCATTTTTTGGATTCCCCTCACCGTTTTATTTGTTCTTGGATATGTGTTAACGAGGTATCGCAGAAAAAAATTATTAAAAAGATGGGAACAAGAAGAGCGGGAAAACAACTTACTCTCTAACAAAGGAGACATCATTGTTAAGAACGATGTTGACATATAAAATCACGGTGTTGTGTATTGTGCTTCTCTTTGCCGCTGTGCCGCTGTCGGCAACTCTGCCCACTCAAACCACAAATTTTGCTTCACCTGCTTATTGGGGAATGGCGCATTCCGGAGGAGCGATAGCGGATATTACCAATGCGTATTGGCTTAACCCCGCTTTATGTCAGTATGATGCCCCCTATTCTATTAGTCTGAATGAAGCCTTTCTGCCCGGAATGGACATTTATATTTCCGAATTATCCGGACATTACCGTGTTCGCCCCTCACATGTGCTCAGTAGCGGATTTAACTTTGAAAATTACGGCAATTTTGAAGCCCGGGACATAGAAGGTACTTTACAGGGAGAATTTACAGCCTCCCAATATCAGTATTTTTTCGGTTATGCTTATCAGGTTTCCCCTCATTTTGCTGCCGGAATGCAAATGGTACTTCATGGAAACCGGATTGCCGAATCACGGGAAACCCGTGCTTTTTTGCGCTACGGATTCAGCTATACCTTTGGAAAACGAGATAATATGCTGGCTTTTAGCGGAATAACAAACGGACTTGATAACCGCTGGCGCGCATCGATTTCACATGAGCTGGAATACCTCCCGTTGCGTTTGAATATCGACTTTCGCTGGTACGGTGATGACTGGGATCCTGCATCGTTTCGCAATAGTGAAACAGATGCATTTGAATTTGATACCGCCGCGCGGTATTTCGCTGAGAAACTGACATTCGGCACCTATATTCTGGCCGGACCGAATCTACGGATTATGGCTGGACTGGATCTTGCCCGCCTGAATCTTCAAAGCAATTCTTTTGGTTTCAGTACCATTATTAGCGGACTGGCATTCGGCGGTCAATACCGCGTAAAACAAATAGAAATTAATCTGGGTTTGTATCACTACGCTAATCTGACCACGATGACCGCGCTGGGAATTTCTTATATCGGGAAGTAAAAATTTATTTTATGCAGTAATGTGCATAGACAAGGCAATGCCTTGTCTCTACCTCTAACGCTTTGTCTTGAAAAAATGCTGTAATATTTCCCGGCAGAGTGTTTCATAAACACCGCTAATTATCTTAGTGCGGTGATTTAAACGCGGGTCTTCACAGAGATGATATAAGGAATCGCAAGCTCCGGCTTTTGGATCTGCCACAGCATACACGCATGTGGGAATTTTTGCCTGAAGAATGGCGCCGGCACACATTGGGCAGGGTTCCAGCGTTACATATAAGGTGCAGCCTTCCAGCCGTTTTTCAGCAAGATGTTCACAGGCAGCAGTTATAGCTATCATCTCCGCGTGCGCGGTAGGATCTTTGAGGGTTTCCACCGAATTATACCCTCTGGCAATAATATTATTGTCTTTTATAATAACCGCACCCACAGGAACTTCATCGCCAGCTAGGGCTTTTTCAGCTTCTTTATATGCCATTTTCATCCAATATTCGTGGGTAAAAGGATTTATGATATCATTCATTTATTTTCCTCCATCCGCCGATAGTTTTTTTCTCAGCAGTATAACACGGTCATCCTGTTGATAATCCTTGATGATAGTTTGCGAGAAATCTGAAAATATGCTCTTGAGTTCAGCCGTTTGATCATTGCCGCCGTATTCGAGCAATGCAACTCCCTCATCTTTCAGCCAGACAGGAAATTGCTTACGAAAAAAGCGGTAAAATGCCAGTCCATCCTGTTTATCGGACAGTGCCATGCGCGGTTCATAATAAGAAACCGTTTTGTCCAGTGATGCTATTTCATCATCAGCAATATAGGGTGGATTACTTACTATCATATCAAATTCAAATTTTGGCTGATAGTCCTTGATATCCTGATGAACAACCTGGATGCGTTTATCCAGATTATGAAAATTAATATTTCGTTTTAATACTTCAATGGCATCGGCAGATTTTTCAAGCGCTGTGATATGTGCCTGCGGAATGTGCAGAGCAAGAGCAATTGCAATACAGCCTGACCCGGAACCGATATCCAGAATACGGATTTGGGGCGCGGGTACAAATTCAGAGATCTCTAAATTTTCCTGCGTTTCTTCTGTATGCTTTTCTTCCCTGCTGTCTGTCGCGGAAGCATTCCGGGGGCGTTTTGACTCTGTTATTATTTTGGCAAGACGAATACCTTCTTCTACAAGGCGCTCTGTTTCCGGGCGCGGGATCAGTACTTTATCGTTGACTGCAAGCTTGATCCCGTAGAATTCGCAGGAACCGACAACCTGTTGCACCGGCTGCTTTGCGGCACATTGTTGCAGCATGGGTTTAAATTTACCCAATTCCTTTTCGGACATTACGTGATCAAATTGAAGATATAGATCAATGCGGCTGCAGGATAAGGTCTCACACAATAACCATTCAACAACGGTTTTTGGGTCCTCAATATCTTTTTGGGTCAGGTAATTCGTTGACCAATTAAGAATACTGAGAACAGTCCATGTTGTTGCTGTTGCCATGTTTAAAGATTTTTTAATTTTTCAATATTATCGGCGAGTTTGAGCTCTTCAATCAGTTCAAACAGATCACCATCCATAATTGCCTGAAGAGCGTGGCTGGTATAATTGATCCGGTGATCGGTTAGACGGCTTTGTGGAAAATTGTATGTCCGGATCTTGGCGCTGCGGTCTCCGGTAGAAACCAGTGAACGTCGCTCGGCTGCTACTTTCGCGTTTTGCTCATTAATGCTGTGCTGCAATAAGCGACTATATAAAATTTTGAGTGCTTTTTCTTTGTTTTTGTGCTGGGAGCGTTCATCCTGGCAGGCGACAACAACACCTGAGGGAATATGGGTAATACGGATCGCGGAATCGGTTTTATTGACATGCTGTCCACCTGCACCGCTGGCTCTGTATGTATCGATACGCAGATCAGCATCGTTAATTTCGATATCCACCTTTTCGGCTTCCGGAAGGACTGCTACGGTCGCAGCAGAGGTATGAATACGTCCGGAGCTTTCGGTCGCAGGCACCCGCTGGACCCGGTGTACACCCGATTCATATTTCAATTCTCCGTAAGCGCCATCTGCTTTGATCTCAAAGGAAATTTCCTTAATACCACCAAGTCCGATAAAACTTGCGCTCAATTCTTCAATTTTCCAGTTTCGGCGTTCGGCGTAACGAATATACATCCTATACAGGTCATGGGCAAATAATGCGGCTTCATCACCACCGGTACCCGAGCGTATTTCCACAATGGTATTTTTATTGTCGTTTGGATCCGGAGGAATGAGCAGAAATTTAATATCCTCTTCCATGCGTTCCCGTTCCGCCTTTAGATCATCAAGCTCGCCCTTAACCAGCTCCTTTAATTCATCATCGTTGCCACGGAGAACCGTTTCATCATCTTCGATATGCGCAAGTAATGCAGCATATTTATTATATGCTTCAATAATGGGTTCAAGATGTTTGCGTTCCTGAGACAACTCTTTAAATACTTGTTTATCCTGAAAAGTCGCGGGATTGGAAAGCTTTTCTACGACAGCGTCATAGCGCACTTTTATCTGTTCAAGTTTTTTTAACATAGCTACTGCCTGTCTCTTTTATTCCATTGCTTCCGCAATAAATTTCCCGCCTTTATATTTTTCCCATTCATCGCCAAATCCTGTCTTCAGCGCAGTAACGGCACATTCTATCATGCTTTCATCCGGTTCACGGGTGGTGATCCGCTGCAGCCACAGACCCGGTTTCGCAATCCAGGAAATAAACCATTTATCGAGATTTTTGCTTGAAAATTTTAATACTTCATAGCCTATGCCCATAACAATGGGGATAAAGGGAAGATGGTAAAGCAAGCGGACCTGTATTGTCAGTGTGATCTGAAAAAAGTGCATAACAAGAGCATCGAGAATAGCGTAGATGATGATGATATTGATCATCGTAATAAACAGGAAACTGGTTCCACATCGCGGATGAAAACGGGAATGCTTTTTAATATTATCTACCGTCAATTCTTCACCGGATTCAAAAGCATAAATAGTTTTATGTTCTGCTCCATGATATGCAAACAAGCGGCGGATATCTTTCATCAGACTAATAATAACGAGATACAGCAAAAAGAAAATAATTCTAAGTACACCCGCGCTCAGATTAAATAATACTGCGGTTTCCCGCAGGTGAAATATCTTATCGCTCACCCACATCGGCGCAATGATAAAGAGTGCAATTGCCAGGGCAACCGCGAATAACATGCTAAAAGCGCTAGTGATCTTTGCCCCGAAACTGCTTTGTTTTTTTGCCTCTTCCGGATAGGCGATATCGGCCGAGAAATTCAGTGTCTCCATACCAATTTTCATGGATTCTATCATGGAAACCATTCCGCGCATAATAGGCCATGAATAGAATTTTTTCTTTTTTGTCAGCGAGGTAAATTCCTTACGTTCTGTAACGATTTCCCCTTCCGGTGTGCGGACTGCTGTTGCGTAGGCCTTGGGGGTTCGCATCATGACCCCTTCCATTACGGCCTGACCGCCTACGAGGATCGTGGTTTTTCCGTCTGTTTTTTTATTCATTATATCTTCTTATTTTATATAGGTTTAAAAACTCTTTTAATAAACAAAAAATCATCCCGGATTTCAGGATGATTAAATATTTTTAACACATTAAAGTACCTATTTGTCGTTTTTGACACCGTATTTTCTGTTGAATTTTTCAATACGACCTGCTGTATCGAGAAATTTTTGTTTTCCGGTAAAGAAGGGATGGCATGCCGAACAAATTTCGATCTTGAGATTACCGGCAGTACTGCGTGTTTTAAACTTGTTGCCGCACGCACAGGTTACAGTTACTTCGTCGTATTTTGGATGTATGCCTTTTTTCATTTTCGACTCCTAGAAAATCAATCGTTTAAAGCCGTGTATTATACAATTACATTTTGGATTAGTCAAGTGATTTTAAGAAATGAGAATGAAATAATAACCTCTCTCCATTTCAATATTAGAGCGTAAGAGCGTAGGAAGAAGAGCATTATGTGTTGGAGTGTAGAATGACAAGAAAGAAATAAAAGCAACCGATTAATTGAATGACCATTTTTCCGGGCCCGTTGCATGTTAATGAGCATCGCGATTATCTTGTTGTAAGAAATATAAAGTTTCTGATGTGCGTCTTTAGTAATAAATCCACATTTAAGGGCAAAATCTAGCCAATTCTGGGTTTCGGCTGCCTCCGCTTCACTTTCATTTAGTTTTGAAGAAAACGACTTTGGGTATTTTCTTCTCCGAAATGCTTCTGCAATATTACTGCAAACTGAACGTGATGAACGACGAATTTGATCTGTAAGTGAATATATCTCTTCCTTGGGGAAACCTTTTGTGAGTTCATAGATATCCATTGAAACATTAAATGCATTTTGATAGACTTTTAATTCTTTATGGTTGTTTATATACTCCATAATTTTTCACCTTTTAATAAATTATTATAAATTCTCTTACTCTTTCTTACGCTCTTCACCTTCCTACACTCATACGCTCTATAAATTACAACAGAAAATACTATTATGCTTTCAGATGAATACCATTATTTTCTAATTGTGATGTATATCACAGAGTATCAATTTTTCATTACCCATTTTCTTGCATTTATTGTATGTTTAAGTTACATAAATAATAAAATGAGGCAGTTATGAAGCATAAAGTCGTTAATATGGAAGTTTTCATCATGTTCATGCTCATGATCACAGGATGTACAAATTTTTATGATGTTATTATATCTAATGGGACTGTTATTGACGGCAGCGGGCAGCCCGGCAAGGTCATGGATGTGGGCATTATCGGAGATAAAATTGTCGCGATGGGCGATTTGTCAAAAAAAGAAGCGAATATACACATCAATGCAACGAATCGTATCGTCGCGCCCGGTTTTATTGATGCTCATAGCCACACGGATACCAAGTTGCTCATCAATCCCCGAGCCGAATCCAAAATTCGTCAGGGTGTTACTACCGAGGTTACGGGCAACTGCGGTTATAGTCCTTACCCTCAAAAGGCGGACGATAAAAGCATGTGGTCCTCAAAGTATGCTTTTTCTGACTATACAAGTTACTGCGATACATTGGAAAAACACGGTATGGCCATTAACCAGGCAATATTGGTCGGACACGGAAATATCCGCCGTTATGTGATGGGCAACGTTGATGCGGAAGCAAACGAAGCTCAATTGGAAGCAATGAAAGACCTGCTTGAAATACAGCTGGAACAAGGTGCCTGGGGCATGAGTACCGGACTCGAATATGCGCCCGGTTCCTTTGCATCGACCGAGGAACTTATTGAATTATCCAAGATTCTAAAAAAACATAATGCTATTTATGCCAC
>JAGLUM010000246.1 GCA_023134755.1 Fidelibacterota bacterium
GGATTGCCCAAAGGCAGCAAGTTAACTGTTGATCTGAATCAGATTCACTATCAACAGGTGGTTTTGGACGGCAGTTTCGGGTTTATGCCGCGGCAGTTTCGCCTGGCATTGGAATTATTAACTAATAAAACTATTAAGCCCGATTTATTTATCACTCACAATGTTATGATTGAAGAAATAGAAACAGCGTTTACCAAATCGGCGAATCAAGAAGGACTTAAGTGGATTGTTAATTTCTAAAAAGGGAAACATGGAAAAATTATTTGATAAGATATACGGAAGTCTGGCCGGGTTAATCATCGGGGATATTATGGGTATGCCCTCGGAGTTTTTAACTCCCCTACAAATTAAAGAGCAGTTTGGTTATATCGATTCATTCTGTGAACCGGCAAAGGATCATATTCATCCCGACTTGAAACGCGGCCAAATTACCGACGACAGCGAACAGAGTATCTATTTAATAGAACAATATCACCGGGATAAAAAAATTACAGTTAAGAATAGTGCCAGGGCCATTCAAAAATGGGCTAAGGAAAAGGATGCCTTTAATAAAAGCTATCTGGGTCCCAGCACAGCACGGGCCTTAAAAAGAATAGAAGAAGGGGATGATCCCCATGAGACCGGTTCCTTTGGCGTCACCTGTGGCAGCGCTATGCGTGTCGTTCCTATCGGTCTGATTCATCCCGGTGATTTTAAGGGCACCCTGCCCGACGCCATAAAATCATCCCTGCCAACGCACGGAACAGATGTGGCAATCTCGGCGGCTGCGGCTATTGCCTGTGCTGTTTCCGAAGCTTTGAGTAATCGCGCAACAGTCGACTCGGTTATCTCAGCGGCCATACGCGGGGCGCGTGATGGTTCCAAACATGGCAGACCCGCAGTTGCCGCTTCAGTTGAAAAAAGGATAGAACTGGCGCTGGATCTGGTCAAAAAAACAAAAACTTTAAAACAAGCAGGTCAAATTCTATTCGATTATATTGGCTGCGGAATGGATGCGAACGAGGTTGTTCCGGTCGTAATTGCTCTCTTTTATGCAGGAAATGGCGAGACGATGCAGTTAATCAGGGCGGGAGCCAATATTGGCGGTGATACCGACACTATTGCCGCTTTGGCTGGTGCTTTGGGCGGCGCTTTTCGCGGGATTAATTCTATTAACGCTAATTTGTTACAGGAGGCAGAAAAAATAAATAATTTGAACGTTCATAAATTAGCAAATATGGTTATTGAGACCTCAGATGTTTTCCAAACTTTAGAGGTCTTATGATGTTCACATGCAGGAATCTGACAGCTTATGTAGATCTTTCTGAGAATAACGTTCGAATCGAACAAACCGATTTAAATGTTTATAATAAATTTATCGGCAGCAGAGGCTATGCAGCCAAACTGCTTTATGATATGAGCGGACCGGCCACCCAACCGTTTGATCCCGAAAATCCGCTTATTTTTTCTACGGGCCTTCTTACCGGTACGCCCTGGCCGACTGCATCGCGTTATCACGTTACCAGTAAATCTCCGCTAACGGGTTCTTACGGCTATGCCAATTCGGGTGGGTTTTTTGGTCCCGCTTTGCGTCATGCCGGATTCGACGCCTTAATCATTACCGGTATTGCTGCCTCGCCAAAGTACCTTCTTATAACGGAAAATGAAATTGAGATTTGCGACGCCGACCATTTATGGGGAAAAATTACCCATGAAACCGAAGAAATCCTCCAGGAGCGACACCCGAAATCTCGAGTGGCAAGTATCGGACCCGCAGGGGAAAACAGGATTCCGATCGCCAGCATTATAAACGATCTCAATCGCGCGGCGGCCCGCTGCGGCCTGGGCGCTGTGATGGGTTCCAAAAAGCTAAAGGCGATTGTAGTGGAGCGCATAAAGAAACCTGTTTATCCGGATGAATTCCGTGCGCTCGTAAAGCAAGTAATCAGGAAAGTGAATGAAAATCCCTATGCCCGTAATTTCAGACGCTGGGGCACGCCGGCGGTAATTGATCCCAAGAATATGATCGGCGATTTACCGGCGCGTAATCATCAATTGGCGCAGGTGCCTTTTGGCGACCAAGTTAACGCTAATGCCGTTGAAAAATATGTCGTTGCCAAAAAAGCCTGCTATGCCTGCCCCATAAAATGCTCCAGAATATCCAGAATTGAGCAGGGTAAATTCAAATGCGAGGTCGAAGGACCGGAATACGAAACCATTGACGCGTTCGGTCCCATGCTTTGGAACAACGACATGGAAGCGATTATTTTTGCTAATCTGCTCTGCAATCAATTCGGAATGGATACCATTTCCACGGGTGGCATAATTGCCTTTGCTATGGAATGCCGCCAGCATGGTTTAATTAAGGATGAGGACCTTTCGTTGGACTGGGGCGATACAGACAGCATTATCGGTCTGATCAAAAA
>JAGLUM010000247.1 GCA_023134755.1 Fidelibacterota bacterium
AAAGTTTTGAACTTCCCACAGTGATATAAATGTAATTACCACGAACATGGAATTGGTTAATATATTTGTCAAATTTAGTAGAGGAATATTTATTGGGGTTTATTGGATCAGTAATGTTATAGATACTAATAATTTTGTCGTAAACAAAAACGAACAGTAAAGAATCGCGAATTTCCAACTGCTCAATAGGTCCTTCAGCTTGTATTTGTTCAATTTTTATAAGAGTATCTGGAGATTCAAAATCAAATATTTCTATCAAAGAGCCATTACCAGTGAATATATAGCTCGAGTCAGCGGTAATAGTCTGACAAGGGCCAACCGCCCAATGTCCAAGCGGTTCCAAAGAATCCGTATTAGCAAAAGTTTTACAAAACAGAAATAATAACAGCAACGCAATAATTGAATACTTTGTCTTCATCATAACTGCCTCTTTAATTCTATACCAAAATATATAAAATCCCATCAACTCATAAAAGAAATATCTTCATATGTACACAAATCTTGACACATTAAAAATCACCATAAACAAAAAACGGTCGTTGAACTAGTGTTCGGTACGACCGCTGTTAGTGCGGGGAGAACGGCGGTCAAGCCGAACTCTTTTAACTTATTGTTTTAAATTGAGTAAGGGTTAAATCTACTTCAACAGCACCATCTTCTTACTTTCAATAAACTCCCCCGCCACCATTCGGTAAATATACACGCCGCTGGAGAGCGAATTACCTGATTGATCTTTTCCGTTCCAGGTGATCTCGTAGGTGCCGGTAGCTTGATTTGTATAAGACCATTGGTTTATTTTTCTACCGGAAATATCAAAGATCATGAGTTCAACATCGCTGACAGCCGGTAGCTGATAACTGATGGTTGTGATTGGATTGAAGGGGTTGGGGTAATTTTGATCTAATATGTATTTAACTGGAATATCAATTTCATTATCCACATTAACATTGATATTATATACAATTCTTAAATATTTAAGATCTGAAAAGTTGCATGCAAAATGGTTGGTTTGTCGCATATCGATATCAACGATGTTGCCTGTTAAAGTGTCTTGAAGTAAAAATGAACCTTGTTCAGGCAATAAAGTCCGATCCCATTCGAGACTGACCGTATCTTTCCCGGTTGCTGGGTTAAAGCTTAACTCCCATATCATTGATTCTCCCAAGGGAGGATAGCGTAGATCCACGATATAATCTTCATTTTGATGATGAAATCGTGCGTCGAAACTCCCGGCGGCGGGCTCTATTGGAGCGTATTCATCGATACCGTTATCAAACTCATCCGTTGATTGAGCAGACCACCCGAAAGATAAATCTATTTCATTTATTCCATCACCAATACTTATCGTCATAATCTGAGGATCATACATTTGTGTAAAATCCACTTGATAATCATGATCAACAATGTACTGTGCAATCTGCATGATCTTATTCAATTCCAACAAAGAGTAAACCCCACCCTTTATTGGGTCGCACCCGACTCCATATGCGATAGTAACAACAACTGAATCACCGCTTTTCAGGGTATCAAGCGGACCATAAGTGGTCATTGTTCTGTAATCAGCTGGATTCAATTTTCCGTTATTCCATTGCGCATATTGTAAATTGATCGCTTCTGTGAAATCATAAAATTGATTCCATATATTGTAATAAATCGGGCTATCATGTGGACCTAAGGGCACAAAAGATTTAGGTCTTAATAAAGGCGTAGATTTTAACATTCTCCAACCCATAAAACCAGCACTGTTAAAATGACCGTCAGCTCCGGGATTACCGGTATCATCATCTATGTATTCTCGATCAACTGTTTCTGGAAGTAAACTAGTATCTATCCCTATATCCTCGGCAGTATAATTCGGATTATCCCCATCCCACATAAATGTCATTCTGCTATCTAAAGGAAAAGTATTTAGCGAGTCGATCAAATTTGGAGCTCTCTCTATTTGACGCCTCATATAGGGAACCAGTTTAACCCAATCCCAGCCATCATAGGCACCATTGTAAATTGTATCAATAGCATCACTGATCAAAAAACTATAATCAGCATTACTTAGAGCAAGATCGTCTTCATTGACCAAAAATCCTTCAGGCGCCCAACCCTTGCACTGAGATACATCCGCGTCCATCATTATAGAATAAGTAAGATCAAATATATCCCGATTTTTTTCTGGGTTATTAATTATGGTATATTCTGTAATGATAAAATCATCGGCCAGAGCATTCTTCCATGCATAAGTCCTTTCTTTTATAAAGAGTCCTAAGAAATCAGGATCATCACGATATATTGTATAAGTTTCCTGATCAGCTTTGAAACCAGACTTTGATACATGAATGCTGTCGAGGGGGATAAAACTATTATTAAATGTAGATATAATTTTGAGTCCAGAACCGATATACCCCGAAATATAGAGATCAGATTTATATAAATAAGAATTTTCGGAACTGCGGGGCCAGGTACAAATTGGATCAGCTCTGAAATAACTTTCATCACCGAATACTCCGTAATTAGAGACTCGGTTCCATAGCATGCCAATATCATGTACGAAGTAATCATCTTGTGCAGAGGAACAGGGTGATACAAAAAGCAATAATACCAATATGATGGAAAACGATAGGGTTCTAAGTTTCATTATTTGCCTCTCTATTTCGATATTATAATATACGATCTTTAAGTTGATAAAATCAACTTATACAAAAATATTTTCGAATGTATGAAAGATTGTAGTATTTGAATATGAGGGAGAAATCAATTCCCCCCCCCC
>JAGLUM010000248.1 GCA_023134755.1 Fidelibacterota bacterium
TAACGCATGATGAGGTCCTCCTGTATTTATGTTAATGTTTATCGTCAAAACAAAAATAATATACCCTTTTTAGATCATTTTTTTGATATTTGGCAGGAAATTATTATATTGATCCCAAAAGGGTATAATTTAAAGGCATTGTTTTGAAAAAACTAATCTACGCTTTAAAATGTCCATTTACGGGGGATGTTCACTATATTGGCAAGTCAACGCAAGGGATGATTCGGCCACAGCAACATATGAGCGAAAGTCACTCTTCAAAAGTAAATGAATGGATCGATAGTATAAAAGAATTGGGACATAAACCGGATATCGAAATTCTTGAATACGTTTCTATTAAAGACAATATCGAAGAAAGAGAAAAATATTGGATTAACAAATATCTACAAAAAGGCGCCTTATTATTGAACACTAATTTGGTATCCCCGGTTTTTATTAACACAAAATTAGACGAGTTATTGGAAAATACATTTATACATCCAACCAAAAGAATTGGCGCTTTTTTAAAAGCCAGGCGAAAGATGTTAAATCTTACTCAAAAGGATATGGCAGATAGAGCAGGTGTAGGTCTAAGATTTGTACGGGAGCTGGAACAAGGGCATAAGACAACCTTTAATATTGACAAAATACAGCAAGTATTAAATCTATTTGGATGCACATTAGATGTTATAAAAATAACTGAAAAATAATACTAATCATTAAGAATGCACAAGGTGCAATAATTGTCTCGTAAAGCAAATATATTCTGGCAAAATAAAACAGCTGGTTTGTTGTCCGAACAGGATGAAGGATATGTATTTCAATATAATGAAAGTTATTTGGATGATCCATCGAGCCAAGCTGTTAGTTTTACACTGCCGCTCCAAAAGGAACCATTCATCAACAAAACTATGTTTTCTTTTTTCGATGGTCTGATTCCGGAAGGATGGTTATTGGATATCGCACAAAAAACGTGGAAAATCGATGCGCGTGATCGTATGGGATTACTTCTGGCCTGCTGCAAAGATTGTATTGGCGCTATCTCAGTTCTTCCCATACCGGGGGATGAAAATGAATAGGGTATCTGTTTGCTTGCTTTGCTATCAGCAAATAAGAAAGGATGAAAGTCTTTATCATCAATCCTGTTGTAAAAAATTCTATGGTAAAATTAAACCGCCGGAACTCCCCTATAATTTTAACGAATTAGATGAGCTGGCTAAGAACATTGTGCGCAGCAGTGTGACTGTTCCTGGCGTCCAGGCAAAATTATCTCTGCATCTGGCGGAGCGGGGAAAAGAAGCCGAGAGGCTGACTTTGGTTGGATTGTGGGGAAATTATATTCTTAAACCGCCCATTCAAAAATATCCGCATATGCCGGAAATTGAAGACCTGACCATGCACCTGGCATCCTTTTTTAAAATTGAAACCGTACCGCATGGATTAATTCCACTAAAATCTGGTGAACTGGCCTATATTACCAAACGAATTGACAGGGATAAAAAAGGATTTAAACTTCATATGGAAGACATGTGCCAATTAACCGAACGTTTGACAGAGGATAAATACAAAGGATCAATGGAACAGATCGCAAAGGCCATATTGAAATTCGCATCGAATCCTGTACTTGATGTTATCCGTTTTTTTGAGGTTACGTTGTTTTCATTTATCACAGGCAATGCCGATATGCATCTGAAAAATTTTTCACTAATTCATGACAAGCAGACATTAATTCATCTTTCGCCTGCATATGATATGTTGTCTACACGCATGCTTATCTCAGAGAAAGATGATCCGGAAGAATTGGCGTTAACGCTTAATGGTAAAAAATCAAAATTTAATTTAATTGATTTTGTTAAATTTGCAGAAAATATTGGCCTTACTGAAAGACAATTTCAAAATTCAATGAAACGATTTCAGAATGGATTTGAATTGGCAATTTCATTTATAAATAAAAGTTTGTTGACCGAGGAAAAGTCGCAAGAATTTAAAGAACTACTCAATGAAAGAGCTGAAAAGCTGGAATTAGGGATTTCGTAGAATGACAAATGCCATTATTTCAAAAGTATGGAGCTTTGCCAATGTACTTCGTGACGACGGGGTAAGTTATGGCGACTATCTGGAACAGCTAACCTATTTATTGTTTCTTAAAATGGCGGATGAATATGGCAAGTCGCCCTATAAGCGCAAAACCAACAAAAGAATCCTATGAAATTTGAAGATTTGAAGAATTTTATTCAATGCTACAATCCTGAGAACCGTTTTGAACGTAAAGAATCCTGGTCTGTTGAAAATACTGAGGGGCGCTGGCGTAAATTTTCATACGATGAAATAATGGCCCGGGATAAAACAAGTTTAGACATATTTTGGCTCAAAGATAAAAGTCTCGCGGATTTGGACAATTTACCCGATCCTGATGTTTTGGCCGGAGAAATTATTGAGAATTTAGAAGCCGGATTGGAGAGTTTTAAGGAAGTAATCGCGTCATTAAATGGTGAGCCATAAACACACCTAGCCCGCAGATCAACCCGAACAAAAACGCGTACGGGTTCAGGCTAAATTCGTAAACCGCTCGGGGACGTGGGTTTCATGAAAATTACTACTGCATTAAACAAAAAAGAAA
>JAGLUM010000249.1 GCA_023134755.1 Fidelibacterota bacterium
TCGGGGCCGGGCAGGCTAGTTACTAGTCACTTTCTTCTTCACGTTTGGATTCTTCTCAACGAATTCCTGTCGTATTCTTTTATTCACCACATTCAGGGGGCAGACAAAATTAATGCAATGGGAGCAATAAAAAACATGTAACAGGCTAAAAACCAGTACCAGAAAAACAAGATAGGTTCCCATAAGCCAGAAATGCTGTTGAAGTCCTGCCAGAACAGCAGGCGGGATAAGGATCAGGATAAATCCCAGGAAGAACACGATCGTTTCCATTGGGGACATCGGCCCGGGGCGGTATTTCCAAAGTTTAGGTGAACCGTAATTCACCCAGCATTTGAGTGTTTTTAATCCCAGTTCGGCATAATGCGGACAGTGTGAGCACATCACCCGGATCTCAATGAGACCGAAAAAGACAAAAACGAACACCAGCCACGCAGCAAAGATCCAAATATGATAAGTAAATAACGCATAACCTGCAAGGCCGAACAAGGGAAGGAACATCAGCAGGAATAAGCCCAGCCGTTTCCCGGTGAAATGACAGACCAGCGTATCCGCTACACTGCAATGGTCACAGCTCTCTTCCTTGCAGGTGTGTAAGGGTTGATTTGGATCTAAGAACATTTTACTCATATGAAGACTTCCAATTTATAATATTTCACCTTACTCGTCACTTGATCATCGCAACTTCCAGTTTCAATCCGCCGCTCTCGGTGCGGCGTAGAGTATCGATGATACCGGTGTCAATCTCGTAGCGAAGCACACCGTAATCGTTGAGGTAGAACATATACTCCCCGTCAGTAGAGAATTCACAATCATAAGCTCTGCCGATCTTGATCGGATCACTTCCATCGCTATTCATCAGATATGCAGACATCCAATCGGAAGTGTAAATATAGCTGACCAGATCTTCACCGGGAGACAATTTTGGCCAGAAATAATTTAGCGTATTGGTCCCCGGATCCGTTAGTTGGATATGAAGTCCCCCGTTCAGATCCTTTTTCCGGATACCGGCATTTTCGTTGTTTTCATAACCGTTGTAGTACAAGGTATTTCCATCCTGTGTAACGACAAAGGATCCTTCTTCAAAAGCATCGTTGGTTAAATTGACCTCATTCAAACCGTCTAAGGTATTTCTGCAGATATCATATTGATCGTTCCGGTTTATCTTATAATAGATATATTGTCCATCTGCCGAGAATCTCGGATCATATTCCCAGCCCTCCGTCACCATGAGCGGATGGCGGTCACTACCGTCCCGGTTCACGAGAAAGATATCCCAATTCCCGTTATTCATAGCCATGAAGACAACCTGCTCTCCGTTGGGGGAGAAGCGGGGATACTTTTCATAGACATCATTATCGGTCAGTTGTGCAAGCGAATCGTTGCTCACGTCATAACAATAGATATCGTATCCATCAAAGGACATCAGGTCCTCGCCGGACAGGATCAAGGTATCCTTTGTGAACAACAAATACTGACCGTCATCTGAAAAATCGCCAACAAAAGTCCAATACGGCTGCTCAAAATTCAGATCCGCAATATCGATCAAAGAATTATCATTGACGTTCAGCAAACCAATACCTGAATAATGATCAAATGCGACCAGATAATTGGGTTCTTTTTCCGGTTTAGGTAGAAACCAGCATGCTGATAGGAGGGTCAGTATAATAAGTAAACAAACAATTAATAATTTTCGTTTTTTCATTTTTTCGACTTTCAGCGCTATCTGCAGATAACGCAGATTCACACAGATTCTTTTTCTTTATTATTTTAATCTGCGCTAATCTGTAAAATCTGTGGATGGTATTATGTTCTCTCCACTCCACATTCGACACACATTTTTCGGTGCACAGATAATGTCGCCCCACACGCATCGCATTTCCACCGCTTCTCTTCTTTTTCCAGGAAAGCCACCATGCCCTCATCCCGGATAAATGCCAGGTTCTCCAGCATACTCATCCCGTAGTTCGTGCGATAGCGAGTATCCAACTGCTTCAAGCGTGCGCAGGGGTAGGTAGGACAATCGTAACAGAAACCCGATTCCGTGGCCGCCAGCTTTTCACAATTCGCGATCGTGCAACGGGATCGGTATTCGACCTGATTTTTACGATTTTCATTGCAACCCGCACAGGTATTCTTTTCGCGAAGATGGCCAATACAAACTGAACAGTTCATACCGCATGGTGCAATCATCGTTGCATTCATAAAAATCTCCGAATTAATTTTCTTTTTTCAACCTTTCAACCTTTCAACAATTCAACTTCTTTTCCATTCCGCAGGGAGCTATCATTGAAGATTCCATTAGAACCCCAAATCAAGAATTAGTTTACTTGAATTTAAAATAAGGTTGAATAAGGATAATTCAAATGATTAGTTACCTGTCCTGTGAAGCTCGTAGAGCGTAGAAGGATGAGTTATAAGTGATGAGATATGAGTGATGAGATATGAGTGTCCCAATGTTGTGTCAAGAGATAGGTTACAC
>JAGLUM010000025.1 GCA_023134755.1 Fidelibacterota bacterium
CATGCAGGGGCACACACTTATGCAAGCCATCGCGAGAGTGAACCGTGTTTATGGCGACAAAGAAGGCGGATTGATCGTCGATTATGTCGGTCTGGCTAATGCACTCAAACAAGCCATGAAAGATTACACTCAGCGCGACCGGGATCATATTGACAATAATGATATTGGCGAAAGCGCCTTACCGAAATTCAAAGAAAAACTGGATATTTGTTCCGACCTGATGCACGGCATGGATTTCACTGCATTTTATGGTGCGAGCGATCTGGCACGAGCACGATGCATTGCCAACGGCATCGATTTTATACTCCCCGATGAAGATAAGAAGAAAATCTATCTCAGAGAAGTCACAGCCCTTAAACAAGCCGAAACACTATGCCGGTCTTTATTAAGCGATAAAGACCGCATCACCGCCGCTCTTTTTGATGCTGTACGTGCGGGAGTTTCCAAAGTCACCGGCACGGGCAAACTTTCTGTACGCGAGATTAATGAGCGCATCAATGAATTGCTCAAAGCCAGTATTAAAAGCGAAGGTGTGGTCAACGTCTTTGATGACAAGCAGGAATTTTCCATCTTCGATCCCGAATATCTCGAAAGGATCCGCAAGATGGATCAAAAGAACCTTGCCGTAGAGATGCTCAGGAAACTGCTTGCCGATGAGATTAAAGTCTATCAGCGCACTAATTTGGTCAAATCGCAGCTTTTCTCCGAAAAAATGGAAGAACTGATGCGACGTTACAGAAATAGCCTGATTACCAATGCCGAAGTCATTGAAGAACTTATGAAAATGGCAGATGAAATGCGAAAAGCCACGGAGGAAGGCAATGAATTGGGATTATCCAATGAAGAACTGGCCTTCTACGACGCCATTACAAAACCGGAAAATATCAAAGACTTTTACACAAATGAAAAACTAAAAGAAATGACCCAAGCCCTGACCGAAGAACTGCAAAAAAGCAGAACAATTGATTGGCAATTAAAAGAAAGCGCCAGGGCAAAAATGCGCTCGAAGATCAAACGTCTGCTGAAAAAATACAAATACCCACCCGAAGGACAAAAAAAGGCCCTAGAATATGTCATCCGGCAAGCCGAACTTATGAGCGACCAGATGAGTGTGTATGATATGGAACGGCCGGTGAGGTTTGTGACATAAGAAAATGTATACAATTGATAATGAAATACAAATCCGCCTTACAGCTATAAAATGGTTGGAAGAACAAAAAGCGATCTTTGGAAAAACGCTTCCAAGAAAGTTATTAGAAAATGGGTTTATTTTTAATGGGGAACGTATTACCTTGATAGGTGCAAGAGGTATATGGAAACCTAAGCAAATGGTTTTGCCAATTTCTATTACAACTTCTCCCAACAGCCCTTATAATGATGATCTTGAAGGTCCATGTGTTTTGTATAAATACAGGGGGACTGATCCCAATCATAGTGATAACAAAGGTCTACGAGAAATAATGAAAAGAAATTTACCCTTAATTTATTTTATTGGGACATCACCAGGTAATTATTATGTAGAATCACCAGTTTTTATACGCGGTGAAAATAGAGAATTACTTTCATTTAGAGTAGTAGGTCAAGAATTTAAAGATAAGTCTGAAGAAGAAATACTTCAAGTCAGTGAAAGAGAAATTGAACAAAAATATAGTTTTTCTACCATTAAGAAAAGACTTCATCAACCTGTTTTCAGTGAAAGAGTCATGTATGCATACAATTATCAATGTACAATGTGCCGTTTGAAACATAGAGAATTACTCGAAGCCGCACATATTATACCGGATTCTGAAGGCGGAGAACCTATAGTCCCAAATGGGTTATCATTGTGTAAAATACACCATGCGGCTTATGATAAAAAAATTATCGGTATTTCCCCCGACTATACCATAAAAGTCCGTGAAGATATTTTACGTGAGACAGATGGTCCCATGCTGAAACATGGTATTCAGGAATTGGATAACCATAAGATCATTCTGCCCTACCATAAAAAAGACTGGCCGGATCCTGAACGACTTGAAGAAAGATTTCAAGCGTTTAAATTAGTATAAAATTCCCCTAAAACGTGACAAATGTCACTTTATGTAAAAAATACCAACATAATACTTGTAAAATAATACGACATGTGTTAAATTTGGATGATTATTGAAAGAAAAAGGAATAAAAGACAAAGGAGAAAAAAATGAGTTCGTTCATGAAGTTACTTCGTGATCGGGAGGGCGTAACTCAAGAGTATGTAGCAAAAGTAATAGGAGTATCTAGACCAACATATGTCGCAATTGAGAACGGGACGCAAGTATTAAATGTATCCCAGGCACAAAAATTAGCAAAATTCTACGGAATGAATGTAGAAGATGTAATTGAGGAAAGAGTTTCACCTAAACCTAAAGTAGTATTGGAAAAAGATGAAGGTATTAAACAGAAGAGCACAACTCCTGAAATTCGCATTTCAGTTCCACAGGAAAGAGTGGAAAAGTTTAAAGAGGTTTTACTCTATATTCTTGAAGAGATCGGTGCCCGTCCCAATGTGGGCAAAGCGGTGCTTTGCAAGCTTTTATATTTCATCGATTTCGATTACTATGAAAAATATGAGGAACAATTAATGGGAGCCACCTATATTAAAAATCACTTTGGTCCCACGCCTCCGGCATTTCCTGAGATCGTTGAAGAAATGCAGAAAGAAGGTGTTTTAATGAAAATAAAAACTAAGTTCTATGAACACACACAACAAAAATATTTACCTCTTCGAAAAGCAGATCTTTCAGATCTATCAGCTCGGGAAAAAGAACTAATAGACAAAAATATTGAACGATTTAAAGATTTTAATGCAAAACAAATGGAAGAATACTCTCATAATGATGTTCCTTGGGTCATCTCCGAAGAAGGACATCCAATAGATTATGAATCCGTATTCTACCGCACACCGGAATAGTCACAGCGACAATACGATGATGAAATATAATGAAACGCCTGAATTTACGCGTGATGTAAGAAAACTAGAAAAGCGGTTTAAAACGCTTCGGGAAGACTTTGAACTGGCAAAGAAAGGTACTATTGAACTTAATCACATTATGAAAAAAAACAATAATGGTGTATTCCAAATTAACAATGCCGGAAATACACCTGAACTTGAATTTTATAAAATGAAAAAATTAGCTTGTAGATCACTACCTGGCAAAGGAAACAGAAGCGGAATTCGTGTTATCTATGCTTATTTTCCAAAATTAAATGAAGTTGTCTTTCTTGAAATGTATTTCAAGGGAAATAAAGAGAATGAAGATAAAGAAAGAATAAAAGAATTTATTAAACTAAATGAGGTAAGATAAAATGGGTATGTTTAGAAAAATTTCGAATGCCCTTTCAAATACGTATACAGATAGACGTGGGTATAAAAAAAGAAAAAGCGATAAAACACCAATTCACCGTATCAATGCAGAAAAGATGCTGGGCAGAAAATTAAGAAAAGGTGAAGTTGTCCATCATAAGAATAGAAATAAACGGGATAATTCTTTTGGAAATCTTTTTGTTTTTCCCAGTCAAAAAGCACATGACAGAGCTCACAAATGGGATGCTTTGAGATTTGGCAAAAAAGCCAGTTATAAAGGTTTTAAATAATTCTGCAAGTCAGAACCGTAGCCTGATTCTGAACGATTGGAAGAGAGATTTCAGGTGTTTAATTTAGTTTAGGGTTTAAAAAAAGCGTGACGCAGATCACAAAAGAAAATCTATAATTGATTGTTGAATTATTTCAAAATATATTTTGATCATGTTATTATTAAGATTTGTAAACCGTTTTAAGGGAATTAATAATAAAATTAATTTGCATTTGCAGATTTTAGTAAATATTTTTCGCTTGCTTATTGTTAAGTAATACATTAACATCAAAGGTTATTGTTTGAAAGAGAATAAAATAGAGTTCAAGGAAATCACAGTCCCACTTCCGGCAGGTAGTAAAGTGATAAATACTCTATATTATGTTGTTGATAATGGTAGATCTGATGTTTTTGAAAACTTGGAAGAATTAGACTCAAAAACATTTAGAGTTATAAATCGAATTTTTGCTCATATGATAATTAAAGATAAGTGCAGATCGGAAATGGTTCAATATAGATTAAATAAACATCCATATGGCGAAATAAAACCAATGCCACATCGTTTTTTCTTTTTTAGAAAATATGGAAACCATATTATATTTTTTGATTATCGAAAGAAGAAAAAAAAGAGTTTAGGCGAAAAAGTTTATTCAATCATTGAAGAGAAAATGAGGAAATATGAAGAAGCCTTTGAAAGATATAGAAAAGAAAGTAAATGATCTTTTACATGCGGAATTAACCACTGAAGATAAAGCCTGGGATATCATTTTTGAGTTTTATCATCATGTGTTGAACCGAATGGAAGAGCAGGGTATTACTCAGGCAGATCTAGCCCGGCAATTGGGTAAATCAAGATCAGCAATTTCTCAATTGCTTAATAAAACCCCAAATATTTCTGTAAAAAAAATGGTAGAAATCGCTGATGCAGTTGGGGCTGATTTTGCATTAGTGCCTATTGAAGAGATGAAACGCATTCGTGATGTAAAAGTAACTGAAATTGTAGTTTATTCTATGGGGAACTATAAAGTTAAACCTGAGAAGAGTCACGGTGCATTGATTTTACCATTTAATCGTAGTAAGATCTGTGAGTGTTCTGATATAGACTCACGACAAAAACAATATGCTAATTAAAAAGAGTAAAACATGAGCGATAAA
>JAGLUM010000250.1 GCA_023134755.1 Fidelibacterota bacterium
GACGGGATAACGGGATATACTGGATGAGGTAAAGAAAGAAAAGATAGAATAGAATAAATTAAAAAGGGGACGAAAATGGAGATGTTATTTGAAAAACTGACAGAGAAGATCATTGGTGCAGCATATTCTGTGTACAATAAAATGGGATTTGGGTATTTGGAAAAAGTTTATGAGAAATGTATGATGATTGAATTACATAAAAATGAAAATCTTCACATTGAACAGCACCGTCCAATAAAAGTAGAATATGATGGCCATGATGTTGGTGATTTTGTTGCAGATTTCGTGATTAATGATCAAATTATCATTGAATTGAAATCAGTTCGCCAACTTGCTTCCGTTCATGAAATGCAACTTGTAAATTACTTAAACGCAACCGGAATAGATATTGGCTTACTGATTAATTTTGGTGAAAAGAAAGTTGATATTAGACGTAAGATAAGAATTTTACCACATGTTAATAACTAAAACTGTGAGCAAAACCATCCCGTATATCCTGTTATCCTGTCTGATAAATAAGATTATGTCAAAGTATAAAAAAATATAGGAGAATAAGTTATGTTTCCCATGCTTGAAATTTCAAGTGCGCAACTGCAAAAAATCCACAGTGGAAAGGTCCGCGATAGTTTTCGGGTGGATGCGAAGCGTCGCTTGATCGTCGCAACGGACCGTTTATCAAGTTTTGATCAGGTATTGAATACCCGTATCCCCGGTAAGGGAGCGGTACTGAATTCACTGGCTGCCTGGTGGTTCGAACAAAGCAAAGATATTTGTCCAAATCATCTGATCAAGGCTATTGGTCCCAATGCCTCTCTGGTTCATGAAGCCGATCCTATTAAGATAGAAATGATAGTCCGTGCGTATATCACGGGATCTGCCTGGCGGAAATATGAGAAAGGTATTCGTGAGGTGTCAGGAGTATCCGTACCGGAGGGTTTGAAGAAAAACGATGCGTTTCCGGAACCGATTTTGACACCCACAACAAAAGAGGAAAGCGATCGTGAGATCAGTCGCGAACAGTTACTAAAAGAAGGCTGGACCACGGAAGCTATTTACTCCCAGATGGAAGCGATATCTCTCAAATTATTTACTCGCGGTTCAAAGATCCTGAAAGAGCGCGGCATTATCCTGGTAGATACAAAATATGAATTTGGGATCAAAGACGGAGAAGTCATCCTGATCGATGAAATTCATACGCCGGATTCTTCCCGTTTCTGGTCGACCGAGGATTACGAAAAACATTCCGATACGGTAGAACAACTGGATAAAGAATTTGTCCGGACATTTTTGATGAAAAATAAAAAAGACGGGAAATATCCTATGGATCTTCCCGATGATATTGTCAAAGAGACCGTTCGCCGTTATGAAGGTATTTACAGCATAATTACAGGAAAAGATATTTCGCATATTCGCCGTCCTGAACAGTATTTAGCAACCTGTCTGGTGGGCGAGGGACTGATAAAAGATGGATTTATTGCTATCGTTATGGGCTCTGAAGTGGATATGCCGCATGCACAGGTAATGAAAGCAATTATCGAAAAGTATGATATAGCTTGTGACCTGCGTATCATGTCCGCACATAAAAACGGAGAGGCGATTCTAGATCTTGCTAAAGATTATAATCATGCAATTGAACCCGTCGCTGTCATCGCAGTAGCGGGCCGCTCCAACGGATTGGGTGGCGCATTAGCGGCGAACTTAAGTGTCCCCGTGATATCCTGTCCGCCGTTTAAGGATAAGATCGATATGATGGTCAATATCAATTCCTCCCTGATAATGCCGTCGAACACCCCTGCTGCTACGATCGTTGACCCGAAAAATGCTGCGTATTTTGCCTTACGCGCATTAAATTTGCATCGGCTGAAAGATATTTTCGCGAAGGAGATCGCAGATATTAAGGTGAAGTTGCAGGAAGCAGATGCTAAAGTAAGAGTGTAAGTGAGTAGGAGCGTAAGAAAGAGAATACATATAAAAAAGCCCTGAAGCTTCAGGGCTCTTTTTTATTTTGTGTCTTTTTTATTTTGAGCTGATTCGTAAAATGGGGATCAATGTCAGGGCGATAAGGATCTTAACCGCAGCGCCAGGAAGGAAGGGAAGGACACCCATAGATAAGACCATATCCCAGCCGGTAAAATTCGCCAGCCACATAACGCCGAAAGCAAAAATCACACATGTTCCAATGATCAGAGAAAGGAGTGCAGTTGCAACATGCTTATACCATCCCTTTTTACCCAGATAACCCATGAGGTACGCGGCAGGAACGAAACCCAGTAAATATCCTCCCGTAGGACCAATTAGTTGTGCAATACCAAATGCACCGTTGGCGAAAACCGGCAAACCGATCGCACCCATCATGATATAGATCAGCATACTGGCTGCCGCACGTTTACGACCCAATAATATTCCAGTCAGCAGGACACCGAGAGTCTGTCCGGTCACGGGAACGGGTTGCAAGGGAATGCTAATGCGGGAGAGTGCCGCCATCATCAATGCGGCAGAAAAGATGTAGGTGAATTCTTTTAGCAAGGTCTGTGTAGACAAGCTAAACGTTAGGATTTTCGACTTCATGGATGCTCCTTTTTTATTCGATATCAAGAAAAGGTAGGAAATTATATTAACATTTAAAATAAATATTGAATGAATTACCAGAAATTTGGACAATAATTATAAGTGATGAATTATAGGTGGGGGTGAATAATTATTCGCCCTTTTTATTTGCTTCAACATTTCAATTCTTTTATGGCAACACATTGCCCGCACTACGGTAGATCTCATACCATTCCGGGCGGGTAATATGGATATCGGATGCGCGGCAAATATCTGTTAATCGCCGGG
>JAGLUM010000251.1 GCA_023134755.1 Fidelibacterota bacterium
ACCGCTTCCTAAAATATATTTATTTTATCTCAACCTTCTTGCCGACGATCAATACCAATGCGGCAACGCAGCCAAAACCGATCAACAAACTTACAAATACCGGTAAGCCCAGCGATGTTGGAATAAAGCAAGCAAGAATACCGATAGCAGCAACCGGCAGGGCATACATTAACTGGGTGTTAACATGCGCAATGTGGTCGCAGGTAGCCCCCATGGAGGATAAAATAGTAGTATCTGAAATCGGAGAACAGTGATCCCCAAAGATTGCGCCCGCCAGTACCGCACCGATATTCATGTATAAAAACACAGGTTCCGGAGAAACGGCATAAGCCAGCGGAATAGCCAGCGGCATTAAAATACCCATAGTACCGTAAGAGGTACCGGTAGCAAAAGATATTGTTGCCCCCAGAATAAAAATGATAGTAGATAGTAAAAAAGGAGGGATTTTCCCGCTTATTATTTCCACAAGATAATCTGCTGCACCAAGTTGGCCAATAACTCCGCTGAGCGACCAGGCAAGAATAAGGATGGTAACAGTGATTAGCATAGTACTCGCACCCTTTATCCAAGTATTCACGGCTTTTTTCAGGGAAAATATGTTTTGTTTCCAGCCCATAAAAATAGCAACAAGACTGGCAAGGATCGCGGACTGGGTCAATGCAACACTGGCATTGGAGGCACTAAAACATTCACGCAGAACCGTAAATGAAAATGAAGATGATACCAATGCAATAAGACTTGCATCATTGCCAACCATGATATTCTGGTATCCATTATAAAATAAAGCGATAAAAGCTCCAACAATCAAAATTAAAATTGGCACCAGAGCATTAGATATTTTCAACACAGTACTGTCAGCCACGGCAAGTTTTTCAGTATCAAAAGCAGACATAATAGTGGCATTATCTGCCACAACTTTTCCTTTCCAATATGCTCGGCGTTCTGCCTTTAGCATGGGGCCGAAATCCCGCCGGGTTTTTGCAATGACAAAGACAAAAAATAAAATAAGCAGACTATAAAACCGATAGGGAATGGTATGAATAAACACACTGTAAGCATTGACTTCAATACCCAGCATTACATAGCCGTGTTTGATCAAGCCCAATTCATAACCGATCCAAGTTGAAATAAGAGCAATACCCGCAATGGGCGCTGCGGTTGAATCAATAATAAAAGCAAGCTTTTCACGGGATATCTTCATCTTATCCGTGACCGGCCGCATAACAGGGCCCACGGTCAGCAAATTTGCATAATCGTCAAAGAAAATAAAAACGCCCATCATCCAGGTATAAATTTGTGCTGAAGCCGCTGATTTTGCGCGTTTGGATAATTTTTCTGCAATGGCGCGTGTCCCGCCCATTACGGAAATCAAGGCAATTAATCCACCAATGGTAAAAGTTTGGATTACAATCCCGGCATTCCAGGAATCGGATAACGTGGCAACCATTTCTTTGGTCATAAGCACAAAGGCACGTATCAATGCGGTTAGTCGGGATCCGTCCTGCAGAACAATTAAATATGCCCCGGAAAAAATCCCGACAAACAATGAAAACACCACATTTTTACTAGTAAACGCCAGAACGATTGCGATCAGGGGAGGTAGAATACTCAATGCGCGCCAACCTTCAGGAAAAAGGGGA
>JAGLUM010000252.1 GCA_023134755.1 Fidelibacterota bacterium
TCCCCGAGTAGGTACCCGCGGGATCTCGCATGGGCATACCGTCAACTACCACCAGAACCTCTCCGGAACGACCGCCCCGAAAGTGGGAGCCCACAACACCGGGCTGGTTCTGTGCAATTGTCATAAAATTGTCGATCGGTTGAACTTCCATTTCATCGGCCGATACATTGTGGGTGGATGCAAATTCATCATCCTTCAGCAAGGAACGCGTTGCAACAACAATTACTTCTTCCTGACCGATGACTTCCACTAGCAATTCGACATCTAATTTTGTAGTAAGATTAATATTAACAGAAATATTCATGATTTTTGTGGGCGCGTAGCCAACATATGTGACTTTTGCTTCATATGTACTGGGTGCCACATTCAAGATCGCATAATATCCTTCTGCATCGGTTGCAGCTCCCATGCTGGTTAACTTATCATCCTGCAATATGACGATATTTGCACCCATAAGCAGTTCTTTGGTTTGTTCATCACGAATAATACCGGTAATTTTACCGGTAGTTGCTGCGAACACAGCATGCGTAAAAAACAAACATACTAAAAAGCATAAAAAAAGGCTTTTTTTATATTTTTCCATATGTTTCCTTCCCTGGTTCAAATTAACTATCTTTAATATCATTAATAACTTTACAAAGTAACACAAAGATTTATTATTTTCAATAAATTTTCAAAGCATTTTAGCATTTTTTTTATTAAACTTTGTAAAAATAAGGAATTTTGTTATGAATAATATGTTAAAGATCAGTCATATTGAAATTTATCCTTTTAATATTGCAAGTGAACATGAATTTAAAATTGCTACCATGGTAATATCCGGCGCACAAAATGTTCTTATTCATATCATGACCAATGAAGGCATCGACGGCTGGGGTGAGGCTAGTTCCTTCCGTGCGATCGTTGGAGAAACCCAGAAGATCAACCTGGCAGCCGCTCAGGAGATCCGGGGAATCCTGATCGGGAAAAATCCCCTGGATTATGCATCCCGGGTTCGTGAAATGGATGCCTTTTTACCTTTGAATTCTACTATTAAAAGTGCCTTTGATATGGCACTGTACGATTTAGCGGCAAAGCACGCAAATCTGCCCTTATACCGTTTTCTCGGCGGGGAAAAGCGCCCCATGGAGACCGATATGACAATGGGTATCAGTGACCCGGATAAAGCCGGTGAAAATGCCATGAAAATTGTCAATCAGGGTTTCCGTATCATTAAAACCAAAGTGGGTATTGATCCTGTGGAAGATATTCTTCGACTGCAGGCCATCCGTAAAGCCATCGGTCCTGATATCAAGATCCGCATCGATGCCAATCAAGGATGGAACCGTGTAACTGCTGTGAAATGCCTGAACGAGATGGAGGAACTGGACATTGAATTCTGTGAACAACCGGTGCGACGTCACGACTTGGAAGGTATGAAATATATTTCCGAACGCTGTAGTATTCCACTCATGGCCGATGAATCAGTATTTTCTCCTGAAGATGCTCTTGCCATCGTTCAAACACAGTCTGCACCCATGATAAATATTAAGTTATCAAAATCGGGCGGACTGAAAAACGCGATCATAATCGCTAATATTTGTGAAGCCGCGCATATCCCCTGCATGACAGGATGTATGTCCGAATCCGGGCTGGCAAATACCGCATTTTGCCACTTTGCCATGGCACATCCCATCGTGCAGTATTTTGATCTGGATGCCAATGTGGGACACATCGATGAACCGATCATCGGGGGTGTAACGATCTCAAACGGCATGATCGAACTTCCCGATGATATTATCGGTATCGGCGCCTATCCGGACCCGGATTTTATAAAGACATTGAAGAGTTTATAAATACCTTTTATTTAAAAAAAATACAACCTGTCATTCCGACTGGAGAAAGCGAAGCTTACGAAATGGAGGAATCTCATATTTTCCAGGTAAAGAGAGATCTCTCCGCTATGTCCCGATTAAATCGGGACTTCGGTCGAGATGACAATTTAGTTTTGCGCTTTGGTCTGACAAGTGTGTATCAATAAATGACAAATAATTCTATTATTTCCATTTTATTTACCGTTAGGTAACCCGGTTGAATTTCTTTGACCTCCCCTTTGTTCCCCTCCCCGAAGCATCGGGGAGGGGAAATTGTTCTTTTACCAATTTCCCATTTCATTTTTATTAAGCGAAAAATATTTGTGTCTTTCCTCTTTCTCCCCTCCTAAATTAGGAGGGGGTTAGGGGGTGGTTCTT
>JAGLUM010000253.1 GCA_023134755.1 Fidelibacterota bacterium
AAAGAAAGAAAACATTCACATTATCGAAATTTCCTAAGCACAAAAATATCATATAAAATTATTTATTAATGCGCTTTTATTCTCTATATTTCATTTTTGGATAAACTGTATGGATAAATCACACAGACAAAGACTGTTAATCGGATTTCTCGGCGCACCGATCATCCTGCTTGCTGCATGGTTCGGGGGTGTGTGGTTTTTAATTATTATCAGCATAATTGCAGCATTTTCAGTGTATGAACTTTTAGAAATGGTATCTTACCCCCCTCGCGTACTCATGATTCTTGCTCTTGTTATGACGCCTGTATGTTTGCTTGCAATGTATTTTTGGCGCCTTGACGTTGTTCTTATAATTTTATTGTTTACCGCAATTTTTACGAATATAAGTCTTTTATTTTACAAAAGAGCCAGACACATCGAAATGTCATTTGTGGGTCTCGGATCTATTATTTATCCGGGACTTTGTTTGGGAACGATGATACTGCTTCGCAATATCAATGTGGCGAATTCGGGGGCTGATATTTTTTCTAGAAATATAGTTATTGCCCTTATTATTGGCGTGTATTCGACAGATATTTCGGCATTTTATATTGGCAGAAAATTTGGAAAACACCCCCTGTTTCTATCAGTAAGCCCGAAAAAAACTATCGAGGGAGCTATTGGCGGCATGATCTTTTGTACCCTTTCTATGTTACTTTTATGGTGGATTGATTTTGTACCGCTTTTTCACGTATTTGATTACTTGGCGATAGCTATCTTTGCGGGTTTCTTCGGACAGATGGGTGACTTAGTAGAATCTAAGATTAAACGTGAAATCGGTGTAAAAGATTCTTCAAGTTTTTTACTGGGACATGGGGGCTTTTTAGACCGCTTTGATTCGCTGGCCGTTGTCGCACCCCTGTACTGGATGTATGTTTATTTAAAATTTTTCGTTTAATGTGGTTTTTTTCGTAAAAAAGCATAAATTTAATGCTAGGCTTGAAAAATCGAATAAAATATGAAAACAATTATCAAGCGATAAAGTAAAAATGAGGACCCTATGAAATTGGAAGCGATTAAATCAATTCTTGCAACGGATTGTGGCAGCACAACAACCAAAGCCATCCTGATTGAAAAACAGGGAGACGAATACAGGCTTGTTGTTCGCGGAGAAGCACCAACAACGGTCGAAGCTCCTTTTGAAGATGTTACAAAAGGTGTTTTGAATGCCGCAAAGGAAGTAGAAGAACTTCGCGGTCGACAGATTTTAGATGGTGATAAAATCATCACACCGCAAAAGGGAGACAAAGGTGTTGATATATATATATCGACAAGTTCTGCCGGCGGCGGCTTACAAATGGTTGTTTCAGGAATTGTAAAGGCAATGAGTGCGGAATCCGCAGAACGGGCAGCTCTTGGAGCCGGAGCGATCGTAATGGATGTTCTTGCGTCCAATGACGGTCGCCTCCCGCATGAAAAAATCAAGCGAATTCGGCACCTTCGTCCGGATATGATTTTATTATCAGGAGGAACTGATTCCGGGAATATAAAAAGTGTTGTAGAAATGTCGGAGCTTTTAAAAGCTTCCAATCCCAAACCTCGCCTGGGCATTAATTTTAAAATCCCGATTATTTATGCCGGAAATAAAAAAGCATCCGAACAAATTAAAAAAAATCTCGGAAAAATTTCCGACCTAAGCGTTGTTTCAAATCTTCGGCCAATATTGGAACGAGAAAACCTCGGTCCTGCCCGCGACAAGATTCACGATCTTTTTATGGAACATGTCATGGCACAGGCACCCGGATATAAAAAATTAATGGATATGACCGATGCACCAATTATGCCAACCCCCGGTGCCGTTGGTGAAATTATGCAGGTTATTGCAAAGAAAGAAAAAATCACCGTATTGGGTGTTGACATAGGTGGAGCAACTACGGATGTATTTTCGGTCTTTAAAGACCCTAAAAATGACACACCGATATTTAACAGAACCGTCAGCGCTAACCTTGGAATGAGCTATTCAATTTCCAACGTACTGGCATCGGCCTCCCTTCCCAATATTTTACGCTGGATACCGTTTGAAATTGATGAAATTGATCTGCGAAATCGTATTGGAAACAAGATGATTCGCCCAACCACCATCCCGCAATCACTGGAAGAATTAAAAATCGAACAAGCCATTGCACGAGAAGCACTTCGCCTGTCCTTTATTCAACATAAAGAATTTGCCGTTGGTTTAAAGGGCATACAAAAAGAGCGTACTATTTCCGATACATTTGACCAATCAACATCCGGTGAAACCCTGGTTAACATGATGGATCTTGACATTTTGGTTGGATCCGGCGGCGTGCTCTCGCATGCCCCGCGCCGGCACCAAGCTGCCCGAATGGTAATTGATTCCTTCCTGCCGGAAGGAATTACCCAAATCGCGGTAGATTCTATTTTTATGATGCCGCAGCTGGGGGTATTGGCAGATGTACACGAAAAAGCAGCAACGGAAGTATTTAATAAAGATTGCTTGCTACGCCTGGGAACTTGTATTGCCCCGGTCGGTCGGATCAGATCCGGAAAAGAGTATATGCGCATCCGCTTTACTTTGCCGAACGGCACAGCAGTTGATAAACCATACACTCTTGGTGAAATGGAGTTATTTGAAGCTCCGTACGAAGAGATTATGGCCGAAATCACCCCTGCACGAGGCATAAATGTTGGTGCCGGCCCCGGACAGACAGTAAAAACAGCCATTTACGGTGGTCTGGTCGGAATTATTATCGACGCCCGGGGGCGTCGCCCCTTTGCCCTTCCGGAAAACCCGGAAGAACGCGTGAAAAAACTTCAGGAATGGAGTACGGCAATTAAAGAATTTGAGGATAAATAATTGAAGTCGGATTTTCAATATTTATAATAAAAAAAGGAGAATACATGGCACACGCATATACACCCGGACTCAAAGTGATCCCCAAAACCATTGTACATAAAACACGGCGGCTTCCATTAAAAGGTAACGTAATTGTTAAGATAAACCAGAAAGTCAAGGCAGAAGATGTAGTTGCAACGACAGATTTACCTGGAAATGTTGTTCCGGTAAACCTGGCAAACATGCTAAACCTCGAAGCCAGTGAAATCATTGAAATACTTATTAAGAAACCGGGCGACACACTGGAAAAGGGAGATATAATTGCTGAAACCCCGGGGTTTTTGGGATTTTTTAAAACGAAAGCTATTTCTCCTGCAAGCGGGGTCATGGAAACAGTTTCAAGTATTACCGGGCAAGCCATTATCCGCGAAGCCCCTGTCCCCGTTTCTGTACAGGCCTACATTAACGGCAAGGTCACGGATATTATTCCTGACGAAGGAGTAGAAGTCAGCACCATCGCATCTTTTATTCAAGGAATTTTTGGTGTTGGCGGCGAGCACCGGGGCGAAATAAAAATATTAACAAAA